>JAOPZO010000318.1 GCA_025964065.1 Solirubrobacterales bacterium
GGACGTCGCGCCCTGGGCGATGAGGAACTTCTTCAGCAGCAGGAGCGGCCCGACGGGGAAGACGGCGGCCAACGCGCGGTTCGTCTGCCCGAGCTGCTTCTCGAAGCCGCCGCAGCGGTCGCACCCACGCACGTGCCGGCGGACGGGCGGCGACTTGCGCTTGAGGCCCTCGGCGACCTCGCCGAGCTCGTCGCGGACCTCTTCGCAGGTGAGCTCGCGGGCCTCGGCGGCCTCGGCCAGGCCGACGCGCGCCCGGACCAGCAGCGACTTGATCGCGGGGACCGTCGTCTCCATCGCCTGGGCGATCTGCTCGTAGCTGAGCGCGTCGATCTCGCGCAGGAGGAGCGCGGTGCGCTGCGTCTCCGGGAGGCCCTGGACGTCGCCGACGAGCTGGCGGAACTGCTCGCGGTCGTGGACCTTGTCGGCCGTCGTCGTGCCGTGGTCGGCGAGGTGGACGTCCATGGAGTCCACGCCGATGGCGGTCTGCTTGCGCAGGTGGTTCAGCGAGCGGTTGCGCGCGATCCGGTAGAGCCAGGGCCGCACGTTGATGGGCCGGTCGTCGGCCATCATCGCGTTGAAGGCCGCGGCGAAGACCTCCTGCAGCACGTCCTCCGCGTCCTCCTTCGACGCGAGCATGTGACGGCAGAAGCCGAGCAGGCGCGACTGGTAGCGGGCGACCAGCACCTCGTAGGCGGACTGGTTGCCGCGCCGGGTGAGGGCGACGAGCCGCTCGTCGCCCTGGAGGCGGAGGAACGGCGTGGGGCCGCGGAGGGCCGGTCGGGCTTTGAGGGAGGCGACTTCCATGCAGGTGTGCCCGTCGGAGACGGAACGTCCCCGGCGGCACCGAGTTGCGCGCGGCGGCGACCCGCTCCACGGTAGCGAGAGCGTCCGCGGATCCCGGGGTTCCTCATGGTCCTCTCACGAGGCTGCAACGAAGTGCCCGGGGCGGGATTCGAACCCGCACGTCCTTGCGGACCGCGCTTTTTAAGAGCGCTGCCGAGACCAGTTTGGCTACCCGGGCGAGCCTGCCGAAGCCGAACGCTAGCCCAGCGCCAGCCGGGCGATCGCGAAGGCCTCGCCCTGGAGCCCCTGCTCCGGGTGGTCGAGCGCCCACTGCACGGCCTGGCGCGCGACGCCCTTCGTGTCGGCGGTCGCCCACAGGGTGGAGGCGTCGTGGCCCGCGCCGGGGTCCTCGCTCGCGGGCAGGACGCCCGTGGCGACGAGCCGGTGGATCGCCGCGAGCGCCTCGGCCTCGAGCTCGGCCGCCCGGGCCATGAACGCCTCGACGTTGAAGCCGGTCACGGCCGGGCCGTCGATGCGGATCGCGACGAGCGGGAGGTCACGCGGCGCGGCGGCGATCAGATCCCGCGAGGTCGCGGGCGCGTCCTGGCGCCCGCCGAGCCGGTTGAGGGCGTCGAGCAGGGCGGTCTCCGAGGCGTGCACCGGCACATGGTCCCCGAAGCGCCGCCCTGCGCGTGCGCCACTCAGCGCTTGAAGCCGCCCAGGCCCTTCTTGAACGCGTCGTAGGACGGGCGCGTCGTGCCGTCGAGGCGGACCAGGCCCGCGTCGAAGCGCGTCGTGCAGTCCGTGCCCTGCCAGTTGTAGGAGTACAGGCGCTTGACGTCGCGGCGGTACTTCCTCGCGAGGGAGAACATGTACGAGACGCGGCTCGCGGCGCGCTTCTCGCTGCAGGGGAACGAGCCGCCGAAGGAGACGACGCCGCCGGTCTCCGTGAACCACAGAGCGGTCTTCACGACGTCGCGCCGCTTGACCTCCTTGATGATCTTCGCGGTGCCGGTGGAGCGCCTGCGGTTCGTGTCGGAGTAGTTGTGGATGCCGACGACCTTCGCGTACCTGCGCTGGCTCCTCGGCACGGCCGCGTACCAGCGACGGACCCAGCTCGCGGCGTTGCCCTGGTCGAGGACGTCGAGGGCGACGATCGTGCAGCCCTTGCAGAGGCCGCGCATGGCGACGAAGAACGCCGCCGCGCGCTTGGGGTTCCTGTAGGTGGACTGCGAGTCGTGGTTCGCCTCGTTCCAGACGCCCCACTCGGTGACGCCGAGCTTGCGGTAGCGCTTGACGAGCTTGCCGACGCTCGACTTGTACTGCCTGACCGACGGGAGCCTGCCCTTGTTGCGGCGCAGGTCCGGGTCGGAGATGTGCATGAGGACCTTGACCCTCGCGGTGCGCGCGGCCTTGACGAAGGCATCGGCGCGGGCGAGCTGCTCGGGCTTGGCGGCGGCGTCCCACCCGATGAAGTAGCGGGTCTTCTTGAGCTTGAGCGCCTGATAGGCGGGCGATGAGAACATGGATGCGTTCTGGTCGCCGAGGCCGACCGCCACGTTCGTGCGGGCGGCGGAGGCCGTCCCCGCAAGAGCGGTGAAGGCGATCAGGCCGACCAGCAGGGCCAGGACGGTGCTGCGGAGCGAAAGGGGCATGGTCCGTTGGAACCGGGCCCGCCCCCGCAAGGTTGCGGCCGAGCGGCCCGATGACACACCGGATGCCTGGTCTTTGACTTCCGCACAAGGACCGGGATACGTTCGGCCGGCTTTGCGGAATTCGCAGACCACGGGGCGCATCGCGGCCCTTGCGGCGTTCCTGCTCGCCACGGCACTCGTCGCCGTGGCGCTGCTCGGCGGCGGCGGGGCGGACTTCGTGGTGACCGCGCGCTTCCAGTCGGCCGCCCAGCTCGTGACGGGCAACCTCGTCCAGGTCGCGGGCCGGCCCGTCGGGGAGGTCCGGCGGATCGGCCTCACCGACGACGGCCAGGCCGAGGTCGAGCTGCACATCACCGACGCGGACTACGCGCCCCTGCGCCGCGGCACCCAGGCGACGATCCGCCAGGCCTCGCTCTCCGGGGTCGCGAACCGCTACGTCGACCTGCGGCTCCCGCCGGGCGGCGCGTCGGCGATGGAGGAGGGCGCGGTCATCACGCAGGCGGACACCACCACGGCCGTCGACCTCGACCAGCTCTTCAACGTCTTCGACCCCGAGGCCCGCAGGTCGCTGCAAGGCCTCATCAAGGGCCAGGCCACGAGCTACGGCGGCACGGCCGAGGACGCGAACGCCGGCTTCCTCTACCTGAACCCGAGCCTCGCCGCGACTTCCCGCCTGTTCGCCGAGCTCAACCGCGACACCCCGCTGCTGCGGCGCTTCATCGACGCGAGCTCGACCCTGGTGACCGACGTCGCCGAACGCCGCACGGACCTCACGGGCCTCGTCGCCAACCTCGCGGACACCACGGGCGCGATCGCGGACCGCCGCTCGGAGCTCGACGACGCGCTCACGCAGCTCCCGCCGTTCATGCGGCGCGCGAACACGACGTTCGTGAACCTGCGGGCCACCCTCGACGACCTCGGCCCGCTGGTCACCGACTCGAAGCCCGTCGCGCGCCGGCTGCGCCCGTTCCTCGCGGAGCTGCGCCCCCTGGCCCGGGACGCCCGCCCGACCCTGCGCGACCTCTCCCGCCTCGTCCGGAGCCCGGGCGCCGACGACGACCTCATCGACCTCAACCGCTCCGCGCCGGGGGTCGCCGACGCGGCGACGAAGCGCGTGACGGCGAACGGGAGGGAGCGCGAGAGCACCTTCGCCGCGGCGGCGCGGGCGCTCGGCACCGCAGCGCCGCAGATCGGCTTCATCCGGCCCTACAGCGCCGACCTCACGGGCTGGTTCGACGACTTCGGCCACTCGGGCCTCGTCGACGCGCTCGGCGGCGCGAGCCGTGCGGCGCCGCACGTCAACGCGTTCGCGACGGTCAACTCGGTCGCGGGCGGGCTGCTGTCCATGACCCCGCTGCTCACCCCGGAGGCCCAACAGGCGAACCTCGCGAAGGCCGCGTCGCTCAACCAGCGCAACCGCTGCCCCGGTGCGGCCGAGCGCGGTGCCGCCTACCGCCCGACGCCGACCTACAACTGCGACCCGACCCAGGTCCCGCTCGGGCCATGAGGCGCCTCGCGACCCTCCTGCTCCTCGTGCTCGCCGGCGCCTTCGCGGTCGCCGGCACGGGTGCGGGCGAGGCCGATCCGGGCAACGAGTACGAGGTCGAGCTCGACAACGCGTTCGGCCTGATCGAGGGTGGCGATCTGAAGGTCGCGGGCGTGCGCGCGGGGAAGATCACGAAGCTCACGCTCGACCGCCGCACGAAGCGCGCCATCGTCGGCTTCCAGGTCACCCGGGACGGCTTCGGCTCGCTGCGCTCGGACACGACCTGCGCGACCCGGCCGCAGTCGCTCATCGGCGAGTACTTCCTCGACTGCCAGCCCGGGAGCGCTCCCGGGAAGCTCGGCGACGGGGACCGCATCCCGGTCGAGCGCACGCGGGTCACGGTCGGGCCGGACCTCGTGAACACGATCCTCCGCCGCCCCTACAAGGAGCGCCTGGCGATCATCGTCAACGAGCTCGGCGCGGCGGTGGCCGGAAACGCGCGGAACCTCGACGACGCCGTCCGTCGCGCGAGCCCCGCGCTGCGCGAGACGAACGTCGTGCTCGCGAAGCTCGCTGCCCAGAACCGCACGCTCGTCCGGCTCACCGAGGACGCCGACACGGTGATCGGGGACCTCGACGACGCCCGCGAGGACGTCGGGCGCTGGGTCGAGGAGGCCGGGGAGACCGCCGCGACGTCCGCGACGCGCCGCCGCGAGCTCGCCGAGGGCTTCCGCCGCCTACCCGCGTTCCTCGCCCAGCTCGAGCCGACGATGGCGGCCCTCGGCGAGACGGCCGACGCGCAGACGCCGGCGCTCCGCGACCTGCGCGCGTCCGCCTCCCGGCTCGAGGAGCTCTTCGGCCGCCTCGGCCCGTTCGCCGACGCCTCGCGCCCGGCCGTCGAGGCGCTGGGCAAGGCGTCCCGGACCGGGGAGGGCTCGCTCCGCGCCGCCGAGCCCGTCGTCACGCAGCTGCGGCGCACCGCCCGCGGCGCGCCCGAGCTCGCGAAGAACCTCGCGATCACGCTCGAGCACCTCGACGACCCGGCGAACGCCCTGGAGATCGACCCGCGAGCGGCGAAGGCGACGGGGCGCCCCGCGCCCACGGGCTACACGGGCCTCGAGTCGTTCCTCACGTACGCGTACGACCAGACGCTCTCGACGAACATCTACGACCAGAACAACCACCTGCTCAAGATCGGCGTGACCGCCATGGGCGAGTGCGCGGGCTACGCCGACGCGGAACGGGCGAAGGAGGTCGGCGAGGAGTGCGCCGCCACGCTCGGCCCGAACCAGCCCGGGCTGAACTTCACGGACACGACGCGCAGCGAGACGCCCGCCGCCCGACGCTCACGCATGCCGGTCGACCCGGGCCGCGGCCCCGGCCTCCCCGGGGCGCGCCCGGGCCGG
>JAOPZO010000376.1 GCA_025964065.1 Solirubrobacterales bacterium
CCACCTCGAGACCTCCACGGAGCGCGCCCGCGCGCTGTACCTCCGCCACGGCTTCGCGGTGACGGCCGAGCTCGAGCTCGCGAGCGGCGGCCCGCCCGTCTGGGCGATGCTCCGGCCGCCCGGCGCCTGAGCGGACCTACCCTGGGGGCATGCGCACCCTTCCCACCTGGCCCGTGGCCGCCGGCTCCCTCGTCCTCGGCTTCGCGGTCGCGCAGGCGACCGGGGTGCGGCCGCTGGGCGGGGTCCTCCTCGCGCTCGGAGCGGGCTGGTGCGCGCTGCGGTGGCGCGAGGAGGCCGGCACCGGGACGGCGGTGGCGCTCGTCGCGCTCTACCTCGCGGGCTTCGTGGCCTCCCACCTCATCGCGGACGCGCTCGGGACGTGGGGCGCGGTCGCGACGGTCGCCGCGGGCGTCGGCCTCGCCGCCTGGGCGCTCGGCGATCGACCCGGGGCCACCCCGCGTGCCACCATGTCCGCGTGAGCAGCCTCGAGCCCCGTTCCGGCAAGCGCGTCACCCGCAAGGAGCGGGAAGCCAAGGCCCTCCGCCTCGTCGCGGTCGGCGGGACCGCGGGAGCCGTCGCCGTGATCGGCTTCGTCCTCGCCGCGATCGGCGTCGTCGGCTTCGGCGTCCCGCTCCTCGCGGGCATCCTCGCCGTCATCTGCCTCGTGCTCTTCCGCCGCAACGTCGGCATGTAGCACCCGCGGCGTCGCGTTGACGCTGTGTCGAACAGCACACCTTGAGGTGTGGTCATGGTTGACACGGACCGGTACGGTGTCCACATGGCGACGACAACCGCAGTGCATGACACCGGCGATCCGGAGGTCACCCCGGCCACCTGGAGCGATCCCAAGCGCTACGCGTGGCTCCTCGGGCTGCTCGTGCCCGGCCTCCCGTTCATGGCCTGGGGCCTCGTGGAGGCGACGGGCCTCGGCCTCTTCTGGTTCTTCGGCCCGCTCTTCGTGTTCGGCGTCATGCCGATCCTCGACCGGCTCATCGGCGACGATGCCGCGAACCCCCCGGACTCCGTCGTCCAGTGGCTCGAGCAGGACCCGTACTACCGCTGGTGCACGTACCTCTACCTGCCGCTGCAGTACGCCTCGCTCGGCGTGGCCTGCTGGCTGTGGGCGGACGGTGGCCTCTCGACCCTCGAGGCGCTCGGCCTCGCGCTCACCGTGGGCTGCGTGAGCGGCATCGCGATCAACACCGCCCACGAGCTCGGCCACAAGCGCGCGAGCGTGGAGCGCTGGTTGAGCAAGGTCGCGCTGGCGCAGACGGGCTACGGCCACTTCTTCATCGAGCACAACCGCGGCCACCACGTGCGCGTCGCCACCCCGGAGGACCCCGCGAGCTCCCGGCTCGGCGAGAGCTTCTACGCGTTCCTTCCGCGCACGGTCAAGGGCTCGCTCACCTCGAGCTGGCACCTCGAGGCCGAGCGCCTGCGCCGCGGCGGCTCGTCGCCGTGGACCCCGCGGAACGACGTCCTCAACGCATGGGCGATGACCCTCGTGCTCTTCGGCGTGCTCACCGCCGTCTTCGGCCCCGGCGTCCTGCCGTGGCTCCTGGTGCAGGCCGTCTTCGGCTTCTCGCTGCTCGAGGTCGTGAACTACCTCGAGCACTACGGCCTGCTGCGGGACAAGCGCGAGGACGGGCGCTACGTCCGCACCCAGCCCCAGCACTCGTGGAACTCGAACAACGTCTCCTCGAACGTCCTGCTCTACCACCTGCAGCGTCACTCGGACCACCACGCGCACCCCATGCGCCGCTTCCAGGCCCTGCGCCACTTCGACGAGGCGCCCGAGCTGCCGTCGGGGTACGCGACGATGATCGTCCTCGCGCTCGTCCCGCCCCTGTGGCGCCGCGTGATGGACCCGCGTGTCCTCGCGCACTACGACGGCGACGTCACCCGCGCGAACATCCAGCCCGCCCGCCGGGAGCGGGTGCTGCGCCGGCACGGGGTCGCGGCATGAGCGCGTACCGCTGCCCCGAGTGCGGCTTCACCTACGACGAGGAGCGCGGCAACCCGCGCGAGGGGTTCGCCCCCGGCACGCCGTGGAGCGCGGTTCCCGAGGACTGGCCCTGCCCGGACTGCGGCGTGGAGGTCAAGGACGACTTCACGGTGGTGGCGGCCAGCTAGCGTGGTCACCGTGGCCGACGCCCCCGTCCCCTACCCCGTCGCGGCGCGGGAGCTCCTGCGCCGCACGCTGCTCGACGCGATGCGCGAGCAGCTCGCCTCCCGGGACTGGGCGGCGGTGACGATGGCCGAGGTCGCCCGCGCGGCGGGCGTGAGCCGGCAGACGCTCTACAAGGCGTTCGGCTCGCGGCAGGAGTTCGCGCAGGCCTACGTGCTGCGCGAGGTCGATCACTTCCTCGAGGCGGTGGAAGCCGCGGTGCAGGCGCACCTGGACGACCCGCCACGCGCCCTCGCCGCCGCCTTCGACGTCTTCCTCGCGGCCGCCGCGGAGGACCCGCTCGTCCGCGCGATCGTCTCCGGGGAGAGCGGCGAGGAGCTGCTGCCGCTCGTCACGACGCAGGGCCAGCCCGTGCTCGAGCACGCGACGGAGCGCCTCGGCGCGTTCCTGCAGGAGGGCTGGCCCGCGATCGCGCCGGAGCAGGCGCGGCTGCTCGCGGAGTGCGTCGTCCGCCTCGCGATCTCCTGCGCCGCGCTGCCGAGCGGCATGGGCGCCGAGTCGGTCGCGACGCTCCTCGGGCCGTACGTCGAGCGCGTGGTCGTGTCGGCCTGAGCGGGCGGTCGGGCGGGCTACGGCGTCGCGCTGCTCCCGCCCGAGCTGGCGAGGGAGCCGAGCGCCTTCGCGGCGGCGACCGTCGCGTCCTACGTGTCGACCGCCGGCGGCGGCGCGGCGTCGAGCGGAGCGCTGAAGTCCGCCGCATGACGAGCACCGCGAAGCTCCTCCCTCAGGCGCTTCGCCGCCTTCAGCGCCCGGAGCTGCGCGGCGGGCTGTGACCCCCGTGCCCGGAGGGTGGACGCGCCGCGCCGCCACCACGCCCCCACGCGCATGCGCCACGATGCCGAGGTGCCCGCCCCGTCTCCCGCCCTGCGCAGCGCCGCGTTCTTCCTCGTCGGCCCGGGCCTCGAGGCCGGCGTCGGCCCGGCGCTCGTCACGGGCGGCTTCGCACGCGGCGACGGGGTGCTCGACACCCCGGCCGTGACGCTCGCCGGGGCGATGCTGCTCGCGCTCGGGATCGCCGCGGTGCTCTGGTGCTACTCCCGCTTCGTCGCGGGCGCGGGGACCCCGTCGCCGCTCGCCCCGCCGCGCGCGCTCGTCGGTGGCGGGCCCTACGCGATCGTGCGGAACCCCATGTACGTCGCCACGGCGACCTGCATCGCGGCCGAGGGCCTGCTCGTCGCCCGGCCGATCCTGCTCGTCGCCGCCGCGGTCTACCTCGGCGCGATGGCGCTGCTCGTGCGCCGGGTGGAGGAACCGCTCCTGGCCCGCCGCTTCGGACCGGCCTGGGACGCCTACGCCGCCGCGGTGCCGGGCTGGTTGCCGGCGCCGGGCCGCCGCTGACGCGCTCGGGAGGGCGGGTCGCGGGGCGCTCCGGACGCGGCCTCGAGACGTTCCCGCGGGAACGTCGCGGGGCACCGTTCGCGCCACCCGGATCCAGCCCCGACCGCTTCGACCTCGGCCTCGCGATCGACGCGAGGCTCCGCGCCGTCGCCCCGCCCCGACCCGCCGCCGCCGCCTCAGGGGCCCACGGGGAACTCTGCGAGCGCCCACTCCGGGCCGACGAGCTCCCGCCGGTGGGAACGCCCGTGGACGAGCACGTAGTCGCCCGTCCGCGGGTCCATCGGCAGGTCGCGCTCGACGGGGTACCACTCGTTGTGCTGGCGGATGAGCGCGTTGAGCGGCTCGAAGTCCCAGCTCCGCACGCGCTCCTCCCAGGCTGCGGCGAACGCGGCGGGCGCGCACTCCTCGCGCAGGCGCCGGTGGACCCTTCCCAGCCGCTCGCGGTGGTCGCGCAGGCCGCGCTCGATCTCCGCGGCCCGCTGCATGTAGCGCGGGATCGCCTCGCCGCGCAGGTAGCTCTCGACCGTGCGCTGCCGCTGCAGCGTGCGCTCCGACAGGGGCTTGCCCACGCCGGCGCGGTCGATCAGCGAGCCCGCGACCACCTTCTCGGCGGGCGAGCGACGGTCCTCGTCGTCAGCGTTCACGCCTGCGCAAGGTAGCCGCGCGCGCCGGGGGGATCCGCCTCCCCCGGTGCGCGCGAACAACCGCCTACGGGAAGGCGGGGACCGGCCCGGCCGGGGTCGGCACGGACGGCCGCTCCTTCTTCTGCACGGGCGGCGCCTTGTACGGCGGCGCCTTCGGACGCGTCGAGCCGCCCGGGAACGCGAGGCGCAGGATCGTCCGCTGCACCATGAGCCACTGCTTGCCGAACGGCCCCGTGTTGTAGGGGAGGCCGAACTCCTCGCAGACCTCCTTGACCTTCGGCGCGATCTGCTTGTACCGGGAGCTCGGCATGTCCGGGTAGAGGTGGTGCTCGACCTGGTAGCTGAGGTTGCCGCTCATCACGTGGAACGTGTCGGAGCCCTCGATGTTCGCGGCCCCGAGGAGCTGGCGGACGTACCAGGCGCCCTGGCTCTCGTCCGCGGCCTCCTCCTGGGTGAAGGTGTACGCCTGGTCGGGGAAGTGCCCGCAGAAGATGATCGCGTTCGACCACACGTTGCGGATGAGGTTCGCCGTGATGTTCGCCTGCAGCGTGCGCTTGAAGCCCTTGCGGCCCGAGAGCGCCGGGAAGACGATGTAGTCCTTGACGATCTGGCGGCGCGCCTTGGCCCCGATGCCCTTGAGCTCCTCGAGCAGGACCTTCTTGTCCTTCTCGCCCTTCTTGATGGCCTCGATGTCGAGGTCGTGCAGGGCGACGCCCCACTCGAACAGGAGCATGAGCAGCACGTTGATGACGGGCTGCGCGAGGAAGCGCGGCTCCCACGGCTGCTTCGGGTCGACGCGCATGATCTCGTAGCCGACGTCCTTGTCGAGGCCGACGACGTTCGTGAACGTGTGGTGCAGGTAGTTGTGGGAGTGCTTCCAGGAGACCGAGGTGGAGGCCGTGTCCCAGTCCCACGTCGAGGAGTGGATGTTCGGGTCGTTCATCCAGTCCCACTGGCCGTGGAGGATGTTGTGGCCGATCTCCATGTTCTCGAGGATCTTCGCGACGCCCAGGCCCGTGGTGCCGAGCACCCACGCCGGCGGGTAGCGGCTCGCCATGAGCACGATCCGCGAGAGCGCGGCGAGGCGGCGGTGGAACTCGATGAGCGAGCGGATGTAGACCGCGTCGGACTCGCCGAGGTCCGCGCGGACCTCGTCGTGGATGGCCTGGAAGCGCTTGCCGAGCTCCTCGATGTCCTCGGGGCTCAGGCGGTGGAGCGGGTGATCCTGCTGCTTCAGCGTGTCGTGCATGTGGACTCCTTCAGAGCTCGATCTCGATGGGGCCCTCGGGGGCGTTGACGCAGGTTCGGATGGTCTGGCCCTCGTCGGAGAAGACCTCGCCCGTGCGGAGATCCCGGACCTTCCCGGACCGGAGCTTCCCCACGCAGGTGTGGCAGATGCCCATGCGGCAGCCGTAGGGCAGGAGCGCGCCGGCCTCCTCGCCGCCGACGAGGATGGAGACGCCGACCTCGCAGGTCGCCTCCTTGTCCTGGACGCGGAAGGTCACGGTGCCGCCCGAGCCGACGTCGGCCGAGCCGTCGCCGACCACGGGCTGGAAGCGCTCGACGTGCAGCACGGTCTCCGGGCCGCCGTGCTCCTCGTAGTGCTCCTCGAACGCGCTGATCATGTCCCGCGGACCGGAGAGGAACGTGTGCCGCTCCCGCCAGTCCGGGACGAGCTCGTCGAGCTCCTTCGGCTCGATGCGGCCCTGCTCGCTCGTGATGCGCTCGATCAGCGTGTAGCCCGGGCGGCGGCCCTGGAGCTCGCGGAACATGTCGCCGAAGATGAAGAGGTCCGGGGTGCGCGCGGAGTGGATGTGGACGACGTCGGTGACATGGTCGAGGCGGTCGAGCTCGCGCTGCATCGCCATCACGGGGGTGATCCCGGAGCCGGCGGAGATGCTCAGGATCTTCTCCGGCAGCGGGTCGGGCAGGAGGAACGTGCCCTCGACCGCGCCCAGGAACACGAGCGTGCCCGGCTTCGCCTGCTCGAGGAACCAGGGCGACATGCGTCCCTCCTCGACCTTCTTGATCGTGATGGAGACCAGCCCCTCGGGGTGGTTCGGGTCCGAGGTGATCGAGTAGGCGCGCCAGTGGCGGACGCCGTCGATCTCGGCGCCGATGCGCAGGTACTGCCCCGGCTTGTGGCCGCTCCACTCGTGGCTCGGCTTGATGACGACGGTCTTCGCGCCGTCGGTCTCGGGCTTCAGGCGGACGATCGTGCCCGTCGCCTCGCGCGTGGACCAGCGCGGGTCGAGCAGGCCGATGTAGTCGTCCGGCAGCAGCGGCGTCGTCAGCGCCTGGGCGGCCTGCAGCAGCCGCTTGCGCAGCATGGGGACCTTGGGTGCTGCCGCTCGCTCGACCATCTCGCTCCTCTTCGACCCGCGACGCACGACGCACCGCTAGGGCGACCGTAGAAGGGTTGAGAACGACTGTCAACACGCGAGGTGCGTGTGTACGCTTACACCCGTGCCCGCCCCCGCACCAGCGCTGCGCGAGGCTCGCCGCCGCGACCTCGTAGACGCGTGCCGCACGATCTTCGACGCTCGCGGCGTGGCCGACGCGCCCGTCGAGGAGATCGCGCAGGCCGTCGGGATCGCCCGCGGGCTCATCTACCGGGAGTTCACGGCGAAGGAGGAGCTCGTCGTCCTGACGGTCGCGGGCTACCTCGCCGAGCTGGCCGTGGAGATGGAGGCCGCGGCCGGGGCCGCGGGGGAGCTTCCCGAGGCGCAGGTCGCGGCGCTCGTCTCCGTCTACACCGGCTTCTGCCGCCGCTACCCGGCCTTCCTCGACGGGCAGATCGGGCTCATGCGCCGGCCCGCCGGCGAACTCTTCGCGCTCGTCTCGCCCCAGACCTGGCACGAGCTCGGGGACGCGATGGCGGGCTGCCTCGGGCCCGTCGCGGACGTCATCCGCCGGGGCTGCGAGCACGGCCGCTTCAGGGTGGGCGACCCCGAGCTCGCCGCGAACCTCGTGTGGACCCAGATGCTCGGGGCGATGCACCTCGGGCGCCTCGGCGTCGGCGTGCGGCGCACGGAGGACGGCGAGGCGGCGCTGCTCGAGATCCGCCAGGACGACCTCGTCGCCGCCTGCGTCGCCAGCGCGCTCGCGACGCTCGGGACGACGTCCGCGCGGAGCTAGCCTCGGGGGCGTGGCCCCCGCTCCGGCCCTCCGCCTCATCAGCGCCTCCGACCTCAAGCGCCAACGTGGCTGGACCGAGACGCTCGTCTCCGTCCTGCTCGGCGCGCCCGATGCGCACGGGCCGAACCCCCACGGGTTCCGGGCGCCCATGCGCTTCTACCGCGAGGACCGGGTCCTCTCGGCGGAGGCGGAGCCGCCGTTCGTGCGGCGCCTCGGCCAGCTCGGCAGCCACCAGGCCTGGCGCCGCCAACAGCCCTGCCGGATGCTCGCCCCGACGGAGATCGACCACCTCGAGTGGCTTGACGACCCCTGGCGCATCGCGCTCTTCCACGCGCCG
>JAOPZO010000394.1 GCA_025964065.1 Solirubrobacterales bacterium
GATCGTCACGGTCGGCCTGCTTCCCGCGGCCACGGCGGTCGCGGCGGCGCGGACGGCGGCGGTGATGCGGGCTTCGGTGTTATCTTCGATCATGAGCGCGCTGAGTAACGCTACTCCCGTCACGACGGTGACACGGGCCCCTCGCCTCCCACCCGGCCTCGCCCTCGGGGCCCTCGGCATCCTCGGCTTCTCCTTCTCGCTGCCCGCGACGAAGCTCGCCGTGGCGGACCTCGACCCGTGGTTCGTCGCGTTCGGGCGCGCCGTCGTCGCCGGCGTGCTCGCGGCGCTCGTCCTCGGCGTGGGACGTGCGCCGTGGCCCAGCGCGGCACAGTGGCGGCGCCTGGGGCTCGTCGCGGGCGGCGTGGTGGTCGGCTTCCCGCTCCTCACCTCGCTCGCGCTGCACGAGGTCCCGGCCGCTCACGCGATCGTCACGGTCGGCCTGCTTCCCGCGGCCACGGCGGTCGCGGCGGTCCTGCGGGCGGGGGAGCGTCCCGCGCTGCCGTTCTGGCTCGCCGCGGGCGCCGGCACGGCCGCGGTCGTCCTCTTCGCGCTCGTGGGTGGCGGCGCCTCGGGCCTCGTCACGGCCGACCTCCTCATGCTCGGAGCGGTCGTCGTGTGCGGCGTGGGCTACGCGGAGGGCGCGGTGGTCGCGCGGGAGCTCGGCGGTGCACGCACGATCTGCTGGGCGCTCGTGCTGGCGCTTCCGCTCACCCTGCCCGTCGCCGCGCTGACGGCGGGCGGGCTCGAGGCCTCCGCGGACGCCTGGCTCGGCTTCGCCTACGTCGCGCTCGTCTCCATGCTCCTCGGGTTCTTCGCCTGGTACGCCGGCCTGGCGCGCGGCGGCGTGGCCCGGATCGGCCAGGTGCAGCTCGCGCAGCCCGTGCTGAGCCTGGCCTGGGCGGCGCTCGTGCTCGGCGAGGCGGTGAGCGTCGCCGAGGCGCTCACCGCCACCGTGGTGCTCGCCTGCGTCGTCGCGACCCAGCGGGCGCGCGCGTAGGGTGCGCGCATGGCCCTGAGCACCGCTGCCGTCGGGACGTCCTACGCGCCCGTGACCTACGCCGTCGGGCGCGAGAAGGTCCGGGAGTACGCGCTGGTGGTGGGGGAGACGAACCCGCTGCACCTCGACCCCGCGGCCGCGCGCGCCGCGGGCTACGCCGACGTCGTCGCGCCGCCCATGTTCGCCGTGGTCTACGCCGCGCCCGCGATGGGCCCGGCGATCTTCGACCCCGCGGTCGGCATGGACTTCGCGCTCATGGTCCACGGCGGCCAGGAGTTCGCCTGGGGGCCGCTGGTCGTCGCGGGCGACGAGGTGAGGACGACCGTCACCGTCCGCAGCATCGAGGAGAGGGGCGGCATGGGCTTCTTCGTCTTCGAGTCCGTCTCCACCAACCAGGCCGGCCACACCGTGTGCGTCGGAACGTGGACCAACATCGTGCGGGGGATCTGAGCCATGGAGTGGGAGGTGGGCGCCGCGGTGCCCGAGCTGAAGGCCACGCCGGACAAGTACCTGACCGTCCGCTACGCGGGCGCCTCGGGGGACTTCAACCCCATCCACATCGACGAGGAGTTCGCGAAGGCGGTCGGCCTGCCCGGCCGGATCCTCCACGGGCTCTACGGGATGGCGCTCGTCGCCCGGGCGCAGACCGACGCGGCGGGCGGGCCCGCGGCGCTCCGGCGGCTCGGGGTGCAGTTCCGCGGGATGGCGTTCCCGGAGCAGGAGGTCGTCGTGACGGGGACGGTGGTGGAGCTCGACGGCGGCCGGGTCGTCGTGGAGGCCGAGGCGGTGCAGTCCGGCACGGCGATCATCCGGAACGCCCGGGCCGAGCTCGAGCTGTAGGAGGACCCGCCCGGCGCCGGGCGGCTTCGTACCATTGGCCGGGTGAACCTCAGCCCGCGACAGGAGCTCATCCTCCGGAAGGTCGTGACCGCCCACCAGGTCAGCGGCCTCCCGGTCGGCTCCAAGGCGCTCGCGGCCGCCCCCGAGCTCGACTGCGGCCCTTCCACGGTGCGCCACGAGCTCGCGATGCTCGAGGAGCACGGGCTGCTCGCCCACCCGCACACGAGCGCGGGCCGCGTCCCGACGGACGCGGGCCACCGCTACTTCGTCGACCGGCTGCTGCCCACGGCGGGCCAGGGCCAGCCCGCGGCGCCCGCGCTCGAGCTCCAGCTCATCCGCCGCGAGGTCGACGAGGCGATGCGGGTCACGACGGAGACGCTCTCCCAGGTCACGAACCTCCTCGCGATCGTCTCCGCACCCCCGATCAACACCGCCACGATCCGCCACATCGAGGTGCTGCTCCTGCAGCCCCAGGTCGTGATGGTCGTCGTCATCACCTCCACGGGCGGCGTCACCAAGCGCGTCTTCGGCTTCGAGTCGCCCGTCGACCCGGGCCTCGTGGCCTGGGCCGCGGAGGAGCTCAACGGCCGGCTCGCGGGCGTCGGCCTCGGCGCCCGCACGCTCCGCTCGCGCCTCTCGGACCCGTTCCGCGGCGGCACGGAGCGCGCGTTCCTCGAGGCGCTGAGCCCCGCGTTCACGGACCTCGCGGCCACCGCGGAGGACTCCCTGTACGTCGACGGCGCGGCACGGCTGCTGACGGAGCACCGGGTCCAGGACCTCTCGCAGATCAACGAGCTCATGGAGATGCTCGAGCGACGTGTCACCCTGCTCGGGGTCCTGCAGGCGGCGCTGGGCGACCGGGACGTGCACGTGCGCATCGGCTCGGAGAACACGGTGCCGGCGCTCCAGGGCCTCTCGATCATCGCCGCCGGGTACGGCCTGCCCGCCCGGAAGCTCGGCACGGTCTCGGTCATCGGCCCGGTCCGCATGGACTACGGCGTGGCCATCCGCTCCGTCCGCGAGGCCGCCCTGCAGCTCTCCCACTTCATCGAAGACGTCTACGAGGTCACCTGAGCATGAGCTCCACCGTGAAGCGCGACCCCTACGAGGTCCTCGGCGTCACCCGCGACGCCGACGAGACCACCATCAAGAAGGCGTTCCGCAAGCTCGCCCGCGAGCTGCACCCCGACGTGAACGCGCACGACCCGGACGCGGAGACGAAGTTCAAGGAGGCCGCCGAGGCCTACGAGATCCTGAACGACGCGGACCGCCGTGCGACCTACGACCGCTACGGCCACGAGGGCCTGCGGACGGGCGGCAGCGCCCCGAACTTCGACGGCTTCGGGTCGATCTCCGACCTCTTCGACGCGTTCTTCGGCGGGGGCGGCGGGCGCGGCGGCCCGGGCGGCCCGGCGCAGGGCGGCGACATCGGCGTCCAGGCCGACATCACGCTCAAGCAGGCCGCCGAGGGCGCCTCGGTCGAGCTGAGCTTCGAGGCCGTGGACAAGTGCGAGACCTGCCACGGCAACGGCGCGACGCCCGGCACCCCGATCGAGACGTGCGAGCGCTGCGCGGGCCAGGGCCGTCTGCAGGGCGTGCAGCGCACCCCGTTCGGCCAGGTCGTGCGGACCGTGGAGTGCGACGTCTGCCACGGCGACGGTCGCGTCCCGAAGGAGCCCTGCGAGACCTGCGACGGCCGCGGCCGCGAGGTCGGGCGCCGCAGGGTGAGCGTCGACGTCCCGCAGGGGATCGCGGACGGCCAGCGCATCCGGCTCTCGGGCCGTGGCCACGCGGGGGAGCACGGGGGGCCGCCCGGCGACCTCTACGTCCTCGTCCACGTGCAGGCCGACGAGCGCTTCGTCCGCGACGGCGACGACCTCGTGACCGTGCTCGACGTCGCGGCGCCGCTCGCGGCGCTCGGCGTCACCGGGAGCGTCGAGACGCTCGACGGCCCCGTCGACGTCGAGGTCCCGGCGGGCACGCAGCCCGGCACGGTCCTCGCGGTCCGCGGCGCCGGCATGCCGACCCTCCGCCGCCACGGGCGCTCGGGCGACCTCCGCGTCGTCGTGAACGTCGTGGTCCCCCGCAAGCTCTCCAAGCACCAGAAGAAGCTCCTGCGCGAGGTCGCCGACTCCATGACCGCCGAGAACCTGAGCTCGGACGAGTCCGTCGTCGGCAAGCTCCGGCGGCTCTTCCAGCCATGATCCGCCTTGCGATCCGCGTCCGCCACCAGGACGCGGAGCTGGCCCTCGCCGAGCTCCTCGCGCTCGCGCCCCACGGCGTCGAGGAGGTCGACCTGGGCGACCGGGTCGAGTTCGCCGTCTACGGCGTGCCGGGCGAGCTCCCGGTGCTTCCGGACCTCGAGGCCGCGATCGGCGGCGCGCTGGTCGAGGTCGTCACGACGGAGGTCGCCGACGACTGGGCGGAGCGCTGGCGCGACTTCCACAAGCCCATCGACGTCGGCCCGCTCCACGTCCGCGCGCCCTGGCACCCCGCACCCGCGCCGGAGCGCCTCGATGTCGTCATCGACCCGGGCCAGGCGTTCGGGACGGGCGGTCACCACACCACACGGCTCTGCCTGGAGCTGCTGCTCGAGCTCGAGCCGGCCGGCGCCGTCATGGACGTGGGCTGCGGCTCCGGGGTGCTCGGGATCGCCGCGGAGAAGCTCGGCTTCGGGCCGGTCCGGGGGATCGACCACGAGGTGGCCTCCGTCGCCGCGACCACGGAGAACGCCCGGGTCAACGACGTCCCGTTCGGCGTCCTGCGGCACGACCTGCTCACGGACGGCCCGGTCGGCTCCGCGCAGACCGTGCTCGCGAACCTCCTGCGGCCGCTGCTGCTGCGGATCGCGCGCGACGGCTTCGCCGGGGGCGGCACACCGCAGAACCTGATCGCCTCCGGGCTGCTCGAGACGGAGGCCGACGAGGTCTCCGCCGCGCTGTGCGACGCGCTCGGCCTGCAGGAGGCCGAGCGCCGCGTCAGCGGCGAGTGGGCCGCGCTGCTGCTCGTGGCCTGAGCGCGGGCGTCGGTCAGCTCAGGGGCGTCTTGGAGCCCTTCCCGGCCTCGATGTGCGCGACGAGGCGCTCGGCGACCGGGCCGGGCTCCTCCTTGCCGTCCGGCGCGAGGTCGGTTCTGACCCAGCCCGGGTCGAAGCCGAAGACGGCCACGCCCTTCCCGCCGACCTCCTGGCGGAGCGTGTTCGTGAGCGACTCGAGGGCCGCCTTGGAGCTCGCGTACGGACCCATGCCGCGGCGGCCGGGGGAGACGACGGGCGCCACGAGGTTCACCACGACGCCCTCGCCGCGCTCGGCCATCCCGGCCGCGAGCCGGCCCGCGAGGACGTAGGGGGAGAGCGCGTTGACCTGGAACGAGCGGTCGAGATCGTCGAGGTCCACGTGGGTCACGAGCTGGTCGACGCGGACTCCTGCGTTGTTCACGAGCACGTCGACGCGGCCGTGGCGCCCCTCGACCTCCTCGGCGAGCGCGAGCGCGTTCGCGGGGTCCGAGAGGTCGAACGCGTGGGTGGACGCCGCACCGAGGTCGCCCAGGGCGTCCTCGGAGGTCGCGGCGACCGCGACGGTGGCCCCACGCGCGACCAGGGCCTGCGCCGTGGCGCGCCCGATCCCGCGTGATGCGCCGGTGACGAGGACGACCTTGCCCGTGAGCTCCATGGTCGGGGTACGTACCCGCGGGGCGCCGGGACCTGACGACAGGGTGTCGAGTCCCCGTTAGGCTCGCGCCCATGCCCACCCGGAACGACGTCACCTTCCCGTCGGGCGGCGAGCGCTGCGCCGCCTACCTGTACCAGCCGGCCGGTGGCCTCGACCCGGCGGACCCCGTGCCGTGCGTCGTCATGGCCCACGGGTTCTCGGCCACACGGGACGACGGGCTGCCCGCGTACGCGACGGCCTTCGCGGAGGCGGGCTTCGCGGTCCTCGTGTTCGACTACCGCCACTTCGGTTCCTCGTCAGGGGAGCCGCGGCAGCTCCTCGACATCGGCCGCCAGCAGGACGACTACCGCGCGGCGATCGCCCACGTGCGCACGCTGCCGGGCGTCGACCCCGACCAGGTCGCGCTCTGGGGCTCGAGCTTCTCGGGCGGGCACGTCCTCACCGTCGCCGCCTCGGACCCGCGCATCGCCGCGGTCCTGGCCCAGGCCCCGTACGTCGACTCGATCCCCGTGCTCGCCGGCACGCCGCCGAGGAACATCCTGCGCGGGACCGCCGAGGGGCTCTTCGACCTCGTCGGCTCGCTGCTCGGCCGCCCGCCGCACTGCATCCCCGCGGTCGCCGAGCCCGGGGGCTTCGCGGTCATGACGCAGCCCCAGGCCGTCCCGGGCTTCGCCGCGATCGCCCCGCACGGGTCGCGCTGGGAGAACCGCGTGGCCGCCCGGATCATGCTCGGGCTCGCCCCGTACCGGCCCTGCCGCCACGCCGCCGGCCTGCGGATGCCGCTCCTCGTGAGCGTCTGCGACCAGGACCAGGTCACGCCGCCCGAGCCTGCCGCGAGGGTCGCGGAGCGTGCGCCGCGCGGCGAGCTGCTCCGCTACCCCTACGGCCACTTCGACATCTACTCGGACCCGCAGCCCAGGGCCGACCAGGTCGCGTTCCTGGTCCGCCACCTGCGAACCGCACGAACACGGGCCGCGCAGCAGCGGTAGAAGCGGTGCTCCCGGGGTAGCGTTCGGGAATGGCCTGGAACGTCGTCATCGCCGGAGGGGGGTTCGGGGGCTTCTACGCCGCCCGGACGCTCGAGAAGGTGCTCCCGCGGGAGAGCACGAAGGTCACGCTCGTCAACGACGTGAACTTCATGCTCTACACGCCGCTCCTGCCGGGGGCGGCGGGGGGCGCGCTCGAGCCGCGCCACGTGGTCGTGCCGCTGCGCGAGGAGCTCAAGGAGACCCAGCTGCGGCTCGGCTCGGTCGTCGGCGCGGACTCCGAGGGCCGGACGCTCCGGGTCGAGAACCTCGACGGGAGCTGCAGCGACCTGCCCTACGACGAGCTCATCGTCGCGGTCGGCTCCGTCTCTCGCACGCTCCCGATCCCCGGGCTCGCCGAGCACGCGATCGGCTTCAAGGCGCTGCCCGAGGCGATCGAGCTGCGCAACCGGCTGCTCCGGAGCCTCGAGACCGCCGAGGCGCTCGACGACCCGGTCGAGCGCGCGCAGTGGCTGACGTTCGTGTTCGTCGGCGCGGGCTACGCGGGCCTGGAGGGCCTCGCGGAGCTCCAGGACTTCGCGGCGGACCTCATGCAGCTCTACCCCAAGTGCCGCACCCAGGGCATGCGCTGGATCCTCGTCGAGGCGAAGGAGCGCGTGATGACGGAGATCCAGCCCGATCTCGCGGACTTCGGCATGCGCGAGCTGCGCTCCCGCGGCATCGAGATCATGACCAGCACGACGCTCGACGCCGTCACCGCGAGCTCCGCGAGCCTCTCCACGGGCGAGGTCGTCCCGACCCGCACGGTCGTCTGGACCGCGGGCGTGAAGCCGCACCCGGTCGTCGCCGACCTGGGCCTGGAGACCGACCGGGGCGGCCGGATCGTCACGGACCGCACCATGCGGGTCGCCGGTCAGCAGCACGTCTGGGCCATCGGCGACGCCGCCGCGGTCCCCGACCCGGCGCAGGACTACAGGGCCTCGTGCCCGCCCACGGCGCAGCACGCGATCCGCCAGGGCCGCCTCGTCGCCCGGAACGTCGCCGCGAGCATCGGCCGGGGCAAGGTCAAGCCGTTCACGTACAAGACGCGCGGGGTCTTCGTCGACATGGGCCAGCAGGAGGCCGTCGCCTCCACCATGGGGATCAAGTGGCGTGGCCGGCCCGCCTGGTTCCTGGCCCGGACCTACCACATCGCCCTGATGCCGGGGACGAAGCGCAAGCTCCGCCTGCTCGCCGACTGGAACGTCCAGCTCCTGTTCGGGCGCGACGCCTCCGAGCTCGGCCGGCTCGGGCACCCGCCGCGGCTCGCCGAGGCCTCGGGCGGCGGCACACCGTCGCAGCAGACCGTGGGCTCGGGCTCGGGGGACGAGGCGCCGGCGCAGGACCCCGTGGCCGTCACAGGCGACGGCACGTCGCGCTGAGCGTCTGTGCGCCAGATCGGGAGCGGACGTCGAACGTGGGGCGCCGGCTTCGATCCCCTCGTGACCGGCGGCCGACGGGGCCGCCGCCGACACCACGAGGTGATGCGACGTGAAGTACCTGATGCTGGTCTACGGCAACGAGGAGATCTGGGGCGGCCTTGGCCCGGAGGACGTCTCCGCGTTCGTCGGGAGGGTCGACGCGTTCAACCGCGAGCTCACGGGAAGCGGCGAGCTGCTCTGGGCGGAGGGGCTCGTGACGCGCCCGCTCTCCATGCGCGTCCGGGACGGTGCCCCCGTCGTCAGCGACGGGCCCTACCTCGAGACGAAGGAGCACGTCGGCAGCGCGACGATGCTCGACGTCGCGAGCGAGGAGCGGGCGCGGGAGGTCGCCCGCGCCTACCCCGGGGCGGATCTGGGCGGCGGTATCGAGCTCTGGCCGGTCATGGACCACGGCGGCGGCGAGCCGTGAGCGCCCCCGGGC
>JAOPZO010000038.1 GCA_025964065.1 Solirubrobacterales bacterium
CCCGAAGTTCGGCGCACCGCCGAAGACCGCCCGGCGCCGCGCGTGCGTCAGCGTCAGCGAGCGCATCGCCCGCGTGATGCCGACGTACATGAGCCGGCGCTCCTCCTCGAGCGTCCCCTCGTCGACGGAGCGGGAGTGCGGGAAGACCCCCTCCTCGCAGCCCAGGATGAAGACGATGGGGTACTCGAGGCCCTTGGCGTTGTGAAGCGTCATGAGCGTCACCAGCCCGTCGTCGTCGCGGCGCGTGTCCGCGTCCGCCACGAGCGCGATGCCCTGGAGGAACACGTCGAGCGTGTCGTTCTCCGCGTCGGCGGCCGCGTCGAACTCGCGCGCGACCTCGATGAGCTCCTGGAGGTTCTCCGTGCGGCCCTGCGCCTCGATGGTCCGCTCCGCCTCGAGCCAGTCGAGGTAGCCCGACTCGTTCAGCACGGCCTCGACGAGGTCGCCGACGGGAACCCGCTGCTCGAGCTGGGCTCGAAGCTCGGTCATCGTCGTCATGAAGCGCTCGAAGGACCGGATCGCGGCCGTGCCGAGGCCGGGGACCGAGGCGGGGTCGGCCGCGGCGTCCCACACCGAGATGCCCATCGTCGCGGCGTGCGAGATGACCCGGGAGAGCGAGGTCTGCCCGATGCCGCGGCGCGGGGAGTTCGCTATGCGGGTGAAGGAGATGACGTCCTGCGGGTTGCCGAGGACCGTGAGGTACGCGACCGCGTCCTTCACCTCCGCGCGCTCGTAGAACTTCGTGCCGCCGACGACCTGGTAGCCCACGTCGCGCCGCACGAGCGTGTCCTCGAGCACCCGGGACTGCGCGTTCGTGCGGTAGAAGCAGGCGATCTCCTGGCGCGAGACGCCCTCGTCGACCAGCCGCTCGATCTCCCCCACCACGTACCGCGCCTCGGCGTGCTCGTCCTCGAGCTCGCGAACCTTCACGAGGTCCCCCTCGCCGAGGTCGGTCCAGAGGTCCTTCTCCATCTGCTCGCGGTTGTGGCGGATGACGCCGTTGGCCGCGTTCAGGATGTTCTGGGTCGAGCGGTAGTTCTGCTCGAGCTTGACGACCTTGGCGTCGGGGTTGTCGGTCGCGAAGTTCAGGATGTTCGTGACGTCGGCTCCGCGGAAGGAATAGATGGAGTTGTGGGTGCACAGCCCACCAGCGACGAAGTTGTGGGTGCCCTCGACGTCGAGGTCGTGAACCGGCCGGTCGAGCGGGACCCGCTCGACGGAGGTGACGACGTCGTGGGCGCCGTCGGCGTCGAGCATGAGCATGCCGGGAAGCACGTCGCGCGCCGCGATGCGGGGCAGCGGCGCCCCGTCCGCGCCGGCCACCTCCATGACCAGCGCCCGCGCGACCCGCCCCGGCGCGTCCGCGTCGCCGAGCGTCGGATCACCGCCGAGCATCGGCGGTGATCCGACGCTCGCCCCCCTGCGGGCGTCGGCGAAGTGGAGGTGCTCCTCCGTGGAGACGACGTGGCGTCCCGCCCGGGTGCTCACGGCGATCCCGGTGGTGCGGTCCGTGGCGCGGAACGTCCGCGTCACGCGGGCCGGGGCGAACGCGCCGGGGCCGACGCAGGACAGCACCTCGTCGCCCTCGAGGACGTCCTCGATCGGGCGCATGGTGCCGTCGCCCATGGTCACGAGCGTCCCCTCGACGAGGCACTGCGCGTCGTCGCCCACCACCGCGAGGTTCCGGTGCCCGCCCTCCTTCCCGCCGCCCGCGAGGAGCTGGAGCATCCGGTACTGCACGTGGTTCGTGTCCTGGTACTCGTCGACGAGGACGTGGCGGAAGGTCGCCTGGTAGCGGGCGCGGACCTCGGGAAAGAGCTCGAGGACGTTGACCGTGCGCACGAGCAGGTCGTCGAAGTCCATCGCGTTCATGCGGTGCATCTCGCGCTCGTAGAGCGCGAAGGCGTCCGCGACGGTCTGCTCGAAGAAGCCCCCGACGAGCTGGCGGTACGCCTCGGCGTCGCGAAGCTTGTTCTTCGCGTCGGAGATCTGGTGGTGGACCGCGCCGGGGGTGAAGCGCTTCGTGTCGACACCGAGATCGTCCAGGCACTTCTTCACCAGGCGGCGGGAGTCGGACTGGTCGTAGATCGTGAACTGGCGGGTGTAGCCCAGCCGGACCGCCTCCGCGCGCAGGATGCGGGCGCAGGCGGCGTGGAAGGTCATGACCCACATGGCGCGGGTGGAGTGACCCAGCAGCAGCTCGACGCGCTCGCGCATCTCCTGCGCGGCCTTGTTCGTGAAGGTGATCGCGAGGATCTCCCCCGCACGCGCCTGGCGGGTGTGGATGAGGTGCGCGACGCGGTGCGTGAGCACGCGGGTCTTGCCCGAGCCGGCGCCCGCGAGGATCAGCAGCGGCCCCTCGCCGTGCACGACGGCCTCCCGCTGGGGCGGGTTGAGTCCCTCGAGCAGGTGCTCGATGCGGTCCTGGGAGAAGCTGTCCGGCATCCGCAGCTGAGGATAGGTGCGGCACCGGCGGCCCCGGCCCGCCCGTAGCATCCGCGGGGTGAGCCTTCCGGACGAGGTCCGCGCCCACGCGGCCCGCGTCGCCGCGGGTGCCCGGGCGGTGCGCATCGACCCCGAGCGGCTCGCCGCGCTGACGTGGCCCGCGGAGGCGCCCGCGCCGACGCTCGAGCACGGCGTCGGGGGCTCCGAGGCCGAGGTCGCGCAGCACCTCCTCGTCGCCGACGCGGTGAACTTCGGCTCGGGCTGGTTCCCGACGCTGGTGAAGCGGCGCGACCCCGCCGGGCGCCCCGTGTCGG
>JAOPZO010000425.1 GCA_025964065.1 Solirubrobacterales bacterium
CTGGCGTAGGCGAAGACCTGACCAACCCCGAAGCAGTCCCATGGGTCCACGATGAGCGCACCGTCGGCAGCGCCGCTGGCAATGGCAGGAAGCAGGCCCGCGAACTCCGGGTGGTTCGTGGCCATCACAACGGCATCGGCGTCAGCCACCGCATCTTCGAAGGACTGGGTGGGCGTCGGGACGTGCGGGTCGTGCACCGCGACGTCCGCGAGCTCACGCTCAAGCAGCCGCACGAGCTTGTGAGCGAGCGAATCACGCTCGTCATCGGTCCCTCCCTTGAACGCGAGACCGAGGACGGCAACCTTCTTGCCGCTCAGCGAGCCGAGACGGCGGACCATGCCCTCCACGAGGAACAGTGGCACGCTCTCGTTGACGCGCGAGACCGCGAGCAGCATCCCGGGCGCGTGCGATCGCTCTTCGGAGAACGCGAAGTCCTTGCGCAGGCAGGTGCCGGCGGTGAAGCCCGGCTGGGCCATGCCCCCGCGGGGGTAGTCGCGGTTGATCATCTCGATGACCTCGAACACGTTTGCGCCGTACTGCTCGCAGTCCATCATCAGGAGGTTCGGCAGTGCGAATGTCGCGTACCGCATGATGTTGGTCCAGATCTTCGCGAGTTCCGCCTGGACCGGGGTCGTCTGCTCGATCTGGGTCTGAAAGACGGAGAAGAGCTCCTCGGCCACCGCGCCGGACCGCTCGCCGACACCGCCGATGATGCAGGGCAGGGAGACGATCTCGTCGAAGAACTTGCCGGCCGCGATGCGCTCCGGGGCGTGGGCCACGAATACGTCGGTTCCGACCTGAAAGCCACGATGCTTCGCGATGTAGCCCGCGACGAACTCGGTGGTGCGCGGGGCGATCGTGGAGCGCAGCGTGAGTGCGTGGCCTTCGCGCAGATGCGGCAGCAGGTCGTCGACGACACCGCGTACGTCGCTCAGGTCGATCTCGATGTGGGAGAACGACGGTGTGCCGAGCGTGATGACGATGTGACGAGCGTCCGCGGCGTCGGCGACGCGGTCGGTCCACAGGACGTCGACGCGGTCGAGGACGTTCTGAGCTTCGGGCTCTTCGAACGGCATCCGACCGTCTCGCACCGAAGCGAGCAGTGCCGCGTTGTTGTCGACCCCGATCGTGCGTAGCCCGCGGTCCGCGAAGGCGAGGGCGAGGGGAAGGCCGACGCGGCCGCAGCCGATGATCGCGACGTCGTGCGTGAAGTCCTGTGGCACGGGGCGAGGCTAGCGCGAGCGCTGCCCAGCCCATTGCTTCGCGAACCCGGTCACGAAGCGCGGGTTGTAGCGCGCATAGCGCTTCCAGAGCCGTCTTGGCTCGCGGAAGAGACGGTACGCCCACTCCATGCCGGCCGCTTGCAGCAGTGGCGGCGCCTGCGGGATGAGTCCGGCGTGGAAGTCGAAGGCGGCGCCGACGCCGATGAGCACGGGAGCCTTGAGGCGCGGTCGCATCGTGGCCATCCACTTCTCCTGCTTGGGCACGCCGATCCCAACCCACACGACGTCGGCGCCCGACGCGTTGATCTCGCGGGTGATCGCCTCCTGCTCCTCGGCGTCGAGAGCGCGGAAGGGCGGGGCGTACCCGCCGACGATCTGCACGCCCGGGTAACGTCGGCGCAAGTTGAGCGCCAGTTGCACGAGCGCCCCCTGGTTGCGGCCGCCGTAGAGGAACATCTTGGTGCCGGTGCCGACCGAGCGCTCGCAGTACTGCGCCATGAGGTCCGGCCCGTACACGCGGCTTGTCAGGTTGTGGCCGAGCGCGTTCATGGCCCAGACGAGCGGCTGCCCGTCCGGAACCGTCAGGTCGGAGTTGACGACCGCGTGGCGGAGTTCCGGGTCCTCCTGGCAGGCCATGACGGTGTGGGTCGCGGCCACGCACACGTAGCCCTGGCCGCCGTCGACGATCGTCGCGTCCATCCAGTCCATCGTGCGGGCGTAGTCGGTGATGGCAAGCGGGATCCCGAGGATCTCGACGCTCGGCGGCGGTGCAGCGTCCTCCTCCATGACATGGAGGTCGGGACCGAAATCCTGGAGGGCGAGTGGCTGGGGCGTGCTCATTGGGTTCTCCGTGCAACGACGACGCGGGCGTCCGGTGCTCGTGCAAACGCAGCCCGCGACGTGAAGTCGCGCTTGCTGCTGTCAAGTGGTCTCGCTACCTAGAACCCTGGAACACCGTCGATGGTTACGCTCCCGAGCGTGCCCGCCCGTCGAGCCCTCATAACCGGCATCGGCGGGCAGGACGGGTCGTACTTGGCGGAGTTGCTCGTCGCCGAAGGCTACGAGGTCGTGGGGATGACGCGCGAGCCCGTCGGGGACCCGCAGCCGAACCTCGCTTCGGTGATCGACCGCCTGACGCTGCTGCAAGGCGACTTGCTGGATCCCTCGTCGTTGCACCGCGTCGTGACCCAAGCGGAGCCCGACGAGCTCTACCACCTGGCCGCACCGACGTTCGTGCCTGCCTCCTGGAAGGACCCGACGGAGAGCGTCAACGCGATCGCCGGCGCGACCGGGACGTTCCTGGCGCTGGCCCGGGAGCGTGGCTACCGCCTGTACGTGGCGGCCTCTTCGGA
>JAOPZO010000450.1 GCA_025964065.1 Solirubrobacterales bacterium
GCAGGCGTGCTCGGCCCCGACCGCGGCGGCCGCCGCGGCGCTCGGCACGACCCCGCCGGCCGGGACCGTCGCCGCGCTCCTGCAGCCGAACCTCAACGCGACGTACACCGACACGGCCTACACGGGCGCGACGTGGCAGCTCAACGTCTGCGACGACAACGGCAGCTCGACGGTCTGGGACGACGCGACGCTCACCAACGGGACGAAGAACTGGGACAGGAACCAGAACAAACTCCTCTGGGTCCGCGCGCAGTCGACGGTCGAGGGGCGGACCCGCGCCGTCGCCGGCCTCGTGAGGGCGCGGACCGGTCCGGCGCTGCAGGCGAAATACGGGCTCGTGTCGGGCAACGTCTCCGGGGACCTCACTTCGACGATGAAGGCGATCACGAACGCGGCGGTCGTGGAGTCGCTCACGCTCGGGCTGCTGTCCTCGAACCCCGTCGTGGCGCCCGATCCCGCGTTCCCGGTCCCGGCCTCCGGCGTGACGGGCCTGCGCTGCGGCCTGCTCGACGACGTCCCGGACGTGCAGAAGACGTGCGTGACCGGTGCGATCGGCGCGTTGTCGTCCATCCCGCTCTTGGACGACCTCGTGGCGAACGGGCGCTACACGCAGTTCCCGACGACGACCTCCACGAGCGAGGGGAACATCGGGCAGCTGCGGGCGCAGGCCAAGGCGTCCGGGACCTACACGGCGGCCTCGGCCGGCGCCGCGGCGTCCCCGGCCGCGCCGAACTGCCAGATCACCGGGACGCCGAACGCGAGCACGGTGGTCTTCATCGAGCAGGTCGGCACCGGCGACCAGTACTGCGTCATCGACCTAGCCGCGGCGAGCCGGCAGTACAAGGCGCTCGTCGTCGGGAGGGGTCGTGTGATCTTCCGCGGGGACAACAACGTCGACGGCGCGACGGCGTACAGCCCCACCGCCACGAAGAACCTCTTCGCCGGCGTCGTCTACGCGCTGAACCAGCAGACGAGCTGCGCGGACCCGTGCGAGGTCGTGCGGGTCGAGCAGGGAGCCCGCATCCGCGGCACCGTGAATGCCGACGGCAAGAACGCGATCGTCAGCCTCAGGCCGCCGGACTTCAACTCGAGCCAGCTCGTGTGCTCGCTGCTCCCGTGCCCGGGGCTGCTGAGCGCCGCCCTGCAGCCCCTGGGGATCACGGAGCTCGTGAACACGCTGGTCAGCGGCGGCTGCCTGCTGCGGGTCCTCGGGGTCTGCACGCTGTCGCTGCCGCCGACGCCCCTGGGCCAGGTGCTCACGAGCCTCACCGCGCAGCTCACGACGTACGGCTCGCCGATCCACTCGGACGTCGCGATCGTGAACGCCCTGCAGGTCAACGGCGCCTCGGGCGTCGTTCCCGGCTCGTTCCGGGACCTGCAGCCCGCGCGCTGAGGTTCGCTCCGCGCCGCCGAGCGCTCGTTTCCGGCCGCGCTCGCCCCTTCTGGGGCCTGGGGCGTACGACGAACGTCCAGAAAATGTGGGAACTGGGGTCCAGACCCTAAGGCCCACACCCCGAAGCACCGATGGGGTGGTTGTAAGCAGCCAGCGCCGAGGTGCAAAAGGGCAAACCACTCGTGAGGGTGGGACGCAAAGCCAGGGACCTCCCTTCGAGGCAGCCCAGCCGCCACCGGGGTGCAACAGCATTGAGCCCCCGCGGGATCCCGACGTCCGCGGAGCTGGCAGCACATCAACCCATCCAGTTGGTCCAGTCCTGAGGAGGACTTCGAATGCTGCAGCGCATGCTCAACCGCCTTCGTGGCGCGAACGACGATGAGAAGGGCTTCACCCTCATCGAGCTCCTGGTTGTCATCCTGATCATCGGCATCCTCGCCGCGATCGCCCTCCCGACCTTCCTGGGCCAGCGCGACAAGGCGGCCGACTCGTCCGCCAAGTCCGATGCCCGCAACGCGGTCACGCAGATGGAGTCCTGCACGGCGGACGCGCCCGGCAGCCAGGCCGCCGCCGTCACCGCCTGCTCGACCAACGCTGCCGTCCTCGGCACGGGCGAGTCCGCGGTCACCGTGAGCGCGGCGTCCAGCCCCGGCTACGTCATCAAGGCCGTTTCGGACTCCGGCAACGAGTTCACCATCACGAAGACGAGCGGCTCGCCGGGCGCCTACTCCCGCACCTGCACCACGGCGGGCCAGGGCGGCTGCAACAGCACGGGCGGCTGGTAGCACCCGGCTCCACTGATCCGCAGCATCGCGACGGGCCCCGAAAGGGGCCCGTCGCCGTTGTGGTCCGCCTGCCGGCGTGAAGGCGTGCTCAGGACCGGGCGCCTCGCTGCCGATGGGGAGGTGATGACCGGCACCCTGCGGCCCATCGTCCTCGGCCTCGCACTCGCAACGCTCGTGGGGGTCCTCGGGCTTCCGGACTTCGCGTTCACGGACTACGACACCGAGGCACTTCCCGCAGCGACAGCGCTTGCGGAAGGTCGGCTCGGCCTCTTCCTCGAGCTGGCCCCGGCGTACGGAGGGTCCTTCGTCCTTCGAGCACCGTTCGGCTGGGCGGCCAACCTCCTCGGCGGTGGCGAGCTCGCGCTCTTCCGTGCCTACGCGCTTCCGGCCCTTCTCGCCGCCCTGGCCCTGGGCGGCGTCCTCTTCGTCCGCCTCCGGGACCGCCATCCACGGGCGGCGGTCGCAGCGCTCGTCCTGGCGGTGGCGCACCCGCTCACCTTCGGTGCCCTCCAGTTCGGCCATCCCGAGGAGCTGCTCGGTGCTGTGCTCTGCTGCGGAGCGGTCCTCGCTGCGGCTGCCGGGCGACCCCGGCTCGCCGGGCTGCTGCTCGGAGCCGCCGTCGCGAACAAGCCGTGGGCCTTGATCGCGGGGGTCCCGGTCCTCGCCCTGCTGGCGACCTGGCGCCTGCGAGGAATCGCGGCCGCCGTCGGTGCGGTGGTCGTCGTGGCGGTTCTGCTCCCGTTCCTCCTCACCGGTGGCCGTGCCGTGTCGGAGGCCCGCGCGCTTGCGACGGCGTCCGGAGCGCTCTTCCACCCCTGGCAGCTCTTCTGGTTCCTCGGTGACCCCGCCACGGCCCTCGCCTCGGCGCCGCCCGGCGCCCGAGGGGCGCCGCGCTGGATCGACCGTTGGTCGCACCCGATGGTGGCCGCGTCCGGCCTCGGCCTCGGCCTCCTCTGGGCGGCGACACGGAACCGCATCGCGGGTGGGCGGCGCGAGGACGCCGCCCTGGTGCTCGCGTTGGCGTTGCTCACGCGCTGCCTGCTCGACACCTGGAACGTCTCGTACTACGCCGTGCCGTTCGTGCTGGTGCTCCTCACCTGGGAATGTGGGCTGCTCCGCCGCCCGCCGATCCTCAGCTCGGTGGTGGCGGTCGCGATGATGGTCTCCTTCAACGCGCTCAAGGGCGCGTCCCCCGACGTCTCCGCCCTCGCGTACCTGGCTTGGGCGTTGCCCCTCTGGTGCTGGCTCGCCGCGAAGCTCGCCGCGCCGCTGGCCGTCGGGCGCTGCGAGCGACGAGCGCGTTCTCTGGTCGAGCAGCAGCTGCCGTCGCTCACGGCGAGGCTTCGGCTGACCGCCGACGCCGACGGTGCCGTCGTGCTGCCCACGTCGCCCGAGACCTGACGCTCACCCGACACCGACGACCCCCGGCTTCCGGCGGCCTCGTCGCCGCGATCGCCACTCCAAGTCGAGCGCGGGCCGGGGCCCGGGGCCGGCCACCGGCCTCATACCGCGTAGGACGTTCGTCCAGAATCGTCGCGCGCGGCTCCCCGGACGCCGACGCCGACGAGGCCATGGCTTGTTCCTCGACCACGCGCTTCGGTGCCGGGCAGTCCGGTTCTGCCCTGATCGAGTCGGTCGTGAGCGCCGCCATCCTGCTGCTGGCCCTCGTCGGCCTGTTCGCCGCGCTGGACGGGCAGACCGCGGCGTCGGACGTCGCGAAGTCCTCCTCGGCGGCGGCGGGCCTCGCGGAGGCGGACCAGGAGCGGCTGCGGTCCTTCCGCGTGGCTGACCTGGCGAACCGCCACGAGGTCCGGACCGTCACGGTCGCAGGCGAGCCGTTCACCGTCGACTCGCGCGTCGACTGGATCCGGGACGCGACGGGCGGCACCGAGACCTGCGCCAACGCCTCGAGCCAGGCCGACTACCTCCGGCTGACCTCGACCGTCTCCGGGCGCGCCAGCGGGGGTGAGCGTGGGGCCCCGGTCCGGCTCCGAAGCCTCGTCGCCCCGCCCGTCGGGCAGTTCGGCCCCGGTCAGGGGACGCTCGCGATCAAAACCACCGGGGGCGCAGGACAGCCCGTGCAGGGCGTGAGCACCAGCGTGAGCGGTCCGGTGACGCTCAGCGACACCTCGAACGAGGTCGGCTGCGCCGTCTTCGCCTACGTCCCCGTCGGCGCCTACGACGTGCGGGTCAGCAGCCCGGGCTTCGTCGACCCGTCCGGGAACCCCGAGGCCGTCGGCTCCGCCACGGCCACGGAGGGGACGACGAACCTCACGTCGCTCCAGTACGACCGCGCCGCCACCGTCGAGGTGCGCTTCGACACCCAGCGGGGGGCGGCCGAGCCCACGTCCTCGGACGCGACGTCGCTCAGCGCGGCGAACGCCGGCATCCCCGGGACCGGCCTGCGCCTCTTCACCCCGAGCACGCCGCAGCCGCTCATCACCGCGACCGGGCTCTTCCCGTACATGACCCCGTACACGCTCTACAGCGGCTCCTGCGCCGCGGCGAACCCGGCGACCTACGACCCGGCGTACTTCGACACGCATCCCGGCAGCCTCGTCGCCGGTGCCGGCTCGATCACCTCCGTCGTCGTCCGCGAGCCATCCCTGCGCCTCGACGTGCAGGCGGCGACCGCCGGTGCGGCGGTGCGCGTCGTCGCGCGCCCGGGCCCGGGGGGCGAGGGCTGCGAGTCCTTCTCCTGGTCGATGACCGCCGGCCCCGACGGGCTGGTGACGCTGCCCGACGCGGGCGTCCCCTTCGGCCGCTACGCCGTCTGCGCCGAAGCCGAGGGGCAGACGCGGACGCTGCCGGAGGTCGGGGTCACGGGACCGACCGGGTCCGAACGCCAGCTCATCGACCTCCGGGCGGAGACGACCGCCGGAGCATGCGCGTGAAGAGCCAGGAGGGCTTCACCGTGGTCGAGCTCATGGTCGCGCTCATCATCTCGCTCGTGACGATCTTCGCCGGCTTCCAGGCGCTCGACGGGTTCCGGGCGATCAGCGCGACGACCACGGTGCGCTCGGACAACACGCAGCGCGCCCGTCTGGCCATGGACGGGCTCATCCGCGCGCTGCGTTCCCAGGCGTGCAAGGGCCCAGGGGAGCCGTCGCTGCTCGCGGGAGGGCCGACGTCGGTGGCGTTCATCACGGACCTCGGCGACGGGACGACGGTCCCCGAGCGCCGGGAGGTGACCTACGACGCGCCGACCCGCACGCTGCAGGAGCGCCGCTTCGCGGGGTCGCGCAGCGGGACGACCCTCGCCTTCGCGAGCACGCCGACGAGCTTCGGGCCCGAGCTGGCCGGCGTCGAGCCGACCGCGGGCCGCCCGGTCTTCGGCTTCTACGGCTACGACACGAGCAACCCGCCGCGACCCGTCCTGCCCCTGGGCCCGACGCTCACCGGCGCGGACCTCGCGCGGGTCTCCCGCATCACGGTGGAGTTCCGCGTCGGGGCCGCCGCGGGCGAGCCCGACCAGGCCGCCGCGGCGACCCTGCAGGACGAGGTCTTCCTGCGCTCCGTCGACCCGGCCGACCCCGTCCCGCTGCCGCTGTGCGCCTGATCCGCATGCTCGACCGCCTCCGGCGCGGGGGGGAGGCCGGCTTCTCCATGCTCGTCACGATGGGCGTCCTGACGGTGTGCTCGGCCCTCATCGTCGCGGCCGCGAGCGCCGTCGTCGGCGACATGCCCATCCGGAAGGAGAGCCGCGACAAGAAGGTCGCCTTCGCGGCCGCCGAGGCCGGGCTGAACTTCTACATGTCCCGTCTCAACCTCGACAACGAGTACTGGGTCAAGTGCACGGCGGTCGCGGCCCCGAACCCGCAGGAGCCGAGCCCCGTGAACCAGCGCTGGGACGGCGCGGGAACGGACCCGCGCGCGTTCCGACGCGTGCCGGGGGAGGAGGCGCGCTACACGATCGAGCTCCTGCCGGCGGTCGGCGCCACGTGCACCCCGAGCACCGCGGCCACGACGATGGTCGACCCCGCCACGGGCGCCCTGCGGATCCGCGCGACCGGCGCGTCCGGGAGCCAGCGGCGCTCGATCATCGCGACCCTGCGTCGCAAGAGCTTCCTCGACTACATCTACTTCACGGACTTCGAGGTGCTCGACCCCACCGTCGTCAACTCGAGCGCCACCTACGCCGCCGGGTGCCGCCGGTACCGCGCGAGCCGGCCCAAGACGCCGCAGAGCGCCGTCTGCACCGACATCCAGTTCGCGGGCAACGACAAGGTGAACGGACCCTTCCACACGAACGACGACCTGCTCGCATGCCCGGGCGCGACGTTCGGTCGCGGGCCGGCGGACCGCATCGAGGTCTCCGGGCCCGCGCCGGGCTACAAGAACGGCACGAACTGCGGCACGGGCTCCCCGGTGTTCAAGAGCACCTTCCAGGCCGGCGTCCCGGCGCTGGCCGTGCCGACCTCCAACGCCAAGGTCGCCTCGATCGCCGTGGCCCCCTGGGTGCTGACCGGGACGCACCGGCTCGTCCTCGAAGGAACCAACGCCAGGGTCTACGTCGGGTCGTCCTCGAGCTACACGACCCAGGCGCTCCCGGCCAACGGCGTCATCTACGTGAAGAACGGCTCGGGCTGCGGCGCCGGGGTGTCGCCGGGCGCCCAGACCTACACCGAGCCCACGGGCTGCGCGAACGTCAGCGTGTCGGGGACCTACGACCAGGGGCTCACGATCGTCTCGGACAAGGACATCGTCCTCGACGGCAACCTCAAGCGCACCGGCGACCACCTGCTGGGGCTCATCGCGACGAACTTCGTGCGGGTGCGCCACCGGGTGAACCGCGGCACGAGCCCGTGCTCGAACGTCGCACCGCTGCTTCCCGACCCGCTCGAGATCGAGGCCGCGATCCTGACGCTCGAGCACTCGTTCATCGTCGACAACTGGAACTGCGGGGCGCCGCTCGGCACCCTCAAGGTCACGGGTGCGATCGCCCAGCGCTTCCGCGGACCCGTGGGGACCTCCGGGAACGGGACGACGACGGGTTATGTCAAGGACTACACCTACGACGACCGGCTGAAGTTCCGGAACCCGCCGCACTTCCTCGATCCGGTCGCCGCCGCCTGGAGGATCCTGCGGCGCAACGAGCAGGTCCCCGCCCGCTAGGTTCGGCGCCGTGCTGCTCGCCCTCGTCTTCGCCGCCGTCACCGGCCTGGCCGTCGGCTCGTTCCTGAACGTCGTCGTGCACCGGCTGCCGCTCGGCGAGAACTTGAACCACCCGGGGTCGCACTGCCCGAACTGCGGGCACGAGGTCCGCAACCGCGACAACGTCCCCGTGGTCTCCTGGCTGCTCCTGCGCGGGAGGTGCCGGGACTGCAGGCACCCGATCTCCGCCCGCTACCCGACGCTCGAAGCGGTCACCGCCGTCCTCTGGGTCGCCGTCGTGGCGGCGAAGTGGGACGACGGCCTGCAGATCGCGCTCGGCATCGTCCTCGTGACGCTGATGGTCGCGGTGGTGCCCATCGACCTCGAGCACCGGCTCATCCTGAACAAGCTGACGTACCCGGCCGCGGTGCTCGCGCCGGTGATCGGCCTGCTGCTCGACCCGGGGTACGTCCCCGAGCAACTCGCCTCGGGCGCGGCCGCCGGCGGGTTCTTCCTCCTGGCCGCGCTCGCCTATCCGCGGGGCATGGGCCTGGGCGACGTGAAGCTCGCGTTCGTCATGGGCCTGTACCTCGGCCGCGCCGTCGCGCCGGCCGTCTTCCTCGCGCTCATCACCGGCGTCCTGGTCGGGCTCGTCGTCATCGCCCGGCTCGGGCAGGCCGAGGGCCGCAAGGTGCAGGTGCCGTTCGGGCCGTTCCTGGCGCTCGGCTCCGTCGTCGCGCTCTTCGTCGGGGAGGACCTCGTGGACTCCTACGTCGACACCTTCTGAGTCATCACTCCGGTCGGAGGGCTCAAGCGTTGAGCCGGACTGGACGAAAGGACGGGTGCGCGCTCCCAAGTCCTTGAGGGACCGGCCCCCGAGGCCGAAGGAAGCGTGACCCACCCGACGCAGCACCCTCCGAGCAGGAGCCGGTTCCCACCATGGCCAAGCGCATCCCACCCTTCGTCGGGCTCGAGATCGAGCCCAGCGCCGTCCACGCCGCGAGCGTCGCCGTCAACGGCACGCTCTCGGTCAAGACCGCAGCGGTCGCCGCGCTCGAGGCCGGCGTGGTCCGTGACGGGGAGGTCACCGACGTCGCCGCGCTCACCGAGGTGCTCAAGGCCCTCTGGGCCGAGAACAAGGACCTGCCCAAGCGCGTCCGCATCGGCATCGCGAACCAGAAGATCGTCGTCCGCGTCATCGAGCTCCCGCCGATCGCCGACGCGAAGGAGCTCGCCGCCGCCGTGCACTTCCAGGCGCAGAACGAGATCCCGATGCCGCTCGACGCCGCGGTGCTCGACTTCCAGGTCCTCGACGTCGTCGACACGCCGAACGGCCCGCGCCAGCGCGTCGTCCTCGTCGCCGCGCGGCGCGACATGGTCGACCGCGTCCTCGCCGCCGCCCGCGACGCCGGCCTGCGCGTCGAGGGGCTCGACCTCGCCGCCTTCGGCATGGTCCGCGCCCTCGCCGGCCAGGGCGGCAGCGCGCTCGACGACACCGTCCTCTACCTCGGCATCGGCGGGCTCACGAACCTCGCGGTGGCCCAGGGCACCACCTGCACCTTCACCCGCGTCGTCGGGGGCGGCATCGAGGCCCTGGCCGTCGAGCTGGCCGAGCGCCGCGGGCTCACGCTCGAGCACGCCCGGGGCTGGCTCCTGCACGTCGGCTTCGACGCGCCGCTCACCGACATGGACGGCGACGAGCTCATCCTCCAGGAGGCGCGCACGATCCTCGTCGACGGCGTCCGCCGCATCGCCGGCGAGGTCCGCAACACCGTCGACTTCCACCTCTCGCAGGGCGCGACGGGCGGCGGCGCGACGCGGTGCGTCCTGACCGGCGCCGCCGCGGGCATCCCGGGCTTCGCCGAGGCGCTCGCGGTCGACCTCGGCCTTCCCGTCACCGTGGGGACCGTCGACGGCGCGCCCGAGGCCCTCGGCGCGGAGCGCTTCAGCGTCGCCGCCGGCCTCGCGGTCGAGGTGGCTGCCTGATGCGCGCGATCAACCTCATCCCGGCCGACGAGCGGCGCGGCGCCGGCGGCGCCGGCGGCCGCTCCGGTGGCGCCGCCCATGTGCTGGTCGGCCTTCTCGCCGTCCTCGTCGCCGTCACGGCCTACTGGACGCTGCAGAAGCGCTCGCTGAGCGACAAGCAGGCCGAGGTCGCGCACGTGGAGGTGCAGGCCGCGTCCTCCGAGGCGCAGGCCGCGGAGCTCACCTCCTTCATCCAGTTCGCCGGCCTCCGCGCCGCGCGGACGCAGACCGTCACGTCGCTCGCCTCGAGCCGCTTCGACTGGTCGCACGCCCTCGAGGAGATCGCCCGGGTCATCCCGGCGAACGTCTCCCTCACGGCCCTGGTGGGCACCGTGGCGCCCGGCGTCTCGCTCAAGGCCGGCGGCGGCGTCGCGACGAGCTCGCTCCGCAGCGCGCTGCCGGTTCCGGCGGTCGAGCTCTCCGGCTGCACCACCGACCAGGACTCCGTCGCCCGCATGCTCACGCGGATGCGCCTCATCGACGGCGTCACGCGCGTCTCGCTGCAGTCCTCGGTGAAGGCGGACGCCGTGGGCGGCGGGACCGCGGGTTCCGGTGCGGGAGCCTGCCGCCAGGGCAAGCAGGGCGCCTCGCCCACGTTCGCCCTCGTCGTCTTCTTCGACCAGGTGGCCGGCTCCGTGCCGACCACCACCCCGGGCACCCGCCGCGTCGCGGCGTCCGTGCCCCCGAACGGCACCACGGGCGTCACCGGCGCGACCGGGCCCGCCACCGCCGTCCCGACCGGAGTGGCCCCGTGACCCCCCGCGATCGCACCGTCCTGACCGCCGTCTTCGCCCTGGCGCTCGTCGCCGCGGCGTGGTTCCTGCTGCTGGCGCCCGTCCGCAAGGACGTCGCCGCCGTCGAGGGCACGCTCACGACCGCCCAGGCGCGCCTGACCGCCGCGCAGGCCCTCGTGGTCCAGGGGGAGTCCGCCAAGGCGGCCTACCGCCAGGACTACGCCGCGGTCTCCCGGCTCGGCAAGGCCGTGCCGGCCGACGACGACGTCCCGTCGCTCGTCGTGCAGCTCGAGGGTGCCGCGGATCGCTCGAAGGTCGACTTCCGGTCGATCGAGCTGTCGACGAGCGGCGGTGCCGCGGTGGCTCCCGCGCCGACGCAGGCCGC
>JAOPZO010000462.1 GCA_025964065.1 Solirubrobacterales bacterium
GGGGCCTGACCCCTTTCAGGCGGTGGCGTTGCAGAAGTGCGACGGACACGCGCGGAACACGCGCGGGGGTCAGCCCAGACGGCGCACGATGCCCTGCTCGACCATCCCGTGGCCGACGAGGCCCTCTGCGGTCCGGACCTCGATGAGCTCGTCGTAGGCGCTCATCGTCGGGCCCTGGCGCTCCCAGCCCATCGGCACCCAGAAGCCGGCCAGGCGCCGGGTCATCCGCAGGTCGAGCACCTCGCCCTCGACCGTCGTGACCTTCGCGGCCGCGAACAGCCCGGAGGCGTCGCGCGTGTAGCCGTCGATCTGCTTCACCGACACGGCGCCGTCCTCGGAGACGAGGAAGCCGTCCGTGATGACCTGGCCGTCCGTGCGGGCGAAGCGCATGACGGTGAGCAGCCGCCCGCCGAGGTCCACGACGATGCCGTAGTACTCGGGGAACTGCGCGGACTCGTCCCGGAAGCCCCAGGTCCGGTCGCGCATGCCGACCCCGTCGACCGCGGAGAACTCCCCGTGCACCTCGACGGCGCCCGTCACGAGGATCGCGCCCTGGAAGTGCTGCAGCGGCTCGCCGGCCACGAGTTCGGGGACGACGCCGCCCGTGCTGTAGTCGCACGCGGCGCCCCGCGGCACCATGTCGAGCACTGCGGTCACCTCCGCCGTGCGGACCTCCATGTGCCCCTCGGGGTCGAAGGTGATCGAGGCGGTGTCCCAGGTGCCGGGCGCCGGCTCCTCCACGACCTCCGCGGTGCGGCCGCGGACGGAGAAGCTGCCGCGCGCGCGGCGACCTTCCGCGTTGGGCGACGTGGAGACGTGGACGCTGCCGAAGACCTCGTTGGCCGGGTCCCAGAAGATGACGTAGGCGTTGTCCTTCCAGGCCGGCGTCCCGTCCTCGGGGCGGTCCTGGCGGATGGGGTGGGCGAGGGCGCCCCAGGGGCTGGTCTGCGTCGACACGTCGGTCCTCTCGATGGTGGAGCTGCTCCGTACACCTCGACCGTACATGGTGTCTGCCAGTGCCGTGGGGAACGTCCGCCGAGCGGGTCCGGTCCCGGACCGGCTCAGTCGGGAGCAACGGGCTCCCGTCTAACGTGTACCTCCTGTGACCATGGCGTTCCCTCGCGGCCTCAGCCGCCCCCAGCTCCCGGGCCGTGCGGTCCTCCGCGTCGAGCTCCTCGCCGGCCTCGTCGTCGCGCTCGCGCTCATCCCCGAGGCGATCTCGTTCTCGCTCATCGCGGGCGTCGACCCGAAGGTCGGGCTCTACGCGTCGTTCACGATGGCCGTCACGATCGCGATCGCCGGCGGGCGCCCCGCCATGATCTCCGCCGCGACGGGCGCCATGGCCCTCGTCATCGTCGGCCTCGTCGAGGAGCACGGGCTCGAGTACCTCCTCGTCGCGACGATCCTCGCCGGGATCATCCAGGTCCTCCTCGGCGTGCTGCGCATCCCGCGGCTCATGCGCTTCGTCCCGCGCTCGGTCATGACGGGCTTCGTCAACGCGCTCGCGATCCTCATCTTCCTCGCGCAGGTCCCGTACATCCGCGAGGGCGGCGGCTCCGGCGCCCTGCTCGTCCTCGCCGGCCTGGCGATCATCTACCTGCTCCCGCGCCTCCTCCCCGCGGTCCCCTCCCCCCTCGTCGCGATCGTCGTGCTCACGGGCTTCGTCCTCACGGTCGGCATCGACCTGCCGAACGTCGGCGACGAGGGCGAGCTGCCGAGCACCATCCCGCTCCTCGGCATCCCCTCGGTGCCGCTCACCCTCGAGACGTTCACGATCGTCCTGCCGTACGCGATCGCCCTGGCGATCGTCGGCCTGCTGGAGTCGCTCATGACCGCGCGCCTGGTCGACGACATCACCGAGACGAGGTCCGACAAGGACCGCGAGGCCCGCGGCCAGGGCATCGCGAACATCGTCACGGGCTCCTTCGGCGGCATGGCGGGCTGCGCGATGATCGGCCAGACGATGATCAACGTCCGCGTGAGCGGCGCCCGCACCCGGATCTCGACGTTCTGCGCCGGCGCCTTCCTGCTCGCGCTCGTCGTCGGCCTCGGCTCGCTCGTCGCCGTCATCCCGATGGCGGCGCTCGTCGCGGTCATGGTCCTCGTCTCCGTCTCGACCTTCGACTGGCACTCGATCAGGCCCGCGACGCTCAAGCGCATGCCGAACTCCGAGACCCTCATCATGGTCGTCACCGTCGTCGGCACCGTCGCGACCGGCAACCTCGCCATCGGCGTCGGCCTCGGCGTGCTCACCGCGATGGCGAGCTTCGCCCGGAAGGCGGGTCACCTCCTGGACGTCGAGCGCGTCCTCGACCCCGACGGGACCTCGGTCCTGTATGCCGTGACGGGCGAGCTCTTCTTCGTGTCCGATCAGGAGCTCGTCGACGCCTTCGACTACGCGAACGACCCGGGCCGCGTCATCGTCGACGTCTCACGGGCGCGCGTCTGGGACGCGTCGGCGGTCGCTGCGCTCGACGCCGTCGAGCAGCACTACGCGCGCCGCGGGAGCAAGGTGGAGATCACGGGCCTCGACGACCACAGCGCGGAGCTCCACGAGCACCTGTCGGGCCGGATGGCCGCCGCGCACTGACGCGGACCCCCGGCGGCCGGCTACGCCGCGAGGCTCGCGGGCAGGTCGAAGCGCCCGAACAGGCTGCCGTCGAAGGTGACGATGCCGCGGACGAGGCCGTCCTCGATGCGCAGGACGTCGACGGCGAGCGGCCGGAACTCGGCTTCTCCCGGCTTCCGGACGTAGGCCGCGACCGCGGGCTGCCGGTTCGCGCGCGTGAGCACGCAGCGCATCTCCCCGAAGGCGTCCGTGCCGAAGCCGCCCTCGACCCAGCACCCGACGACGGTGTCGCGGCCCTCCCAGACCCCGGGCTGCGGCGGCATGGAGAAGCGGACGTCCTCGTGCAGGAGCGCGGCGACCCCCTCGGCGTCGGCCTGCTCGCTCGCCTCGACGTAGCGCGCGAGGAGCTCCCGCTCCGCGGCCGACGGCTCCTGCCCGGGACGCCACTGCGCGCGCGGCTCGGGCAGGTGCTCGCGCAGGCCGGCGTGGGCGCGCTGCAGCGCGGAGTTCACCGAGGCGACCGTCGTCTCGAGCAGCCCGGCGGCCTCCTTGGCCGAGCAGTCGAGGACGTCGCGGAGGATGAACACCGCGCGCGGCAGGGGCTGCAGCCGCTGGATCGCGGTGATGAACGTCAGCTCGATGGTCTCCTTCGCGACCACGGCGTCCTCGGGGCCCTCCTCGCTCGCGGGCACGGCCTCGAGCAGCGCGTCGGGGAACGGCTGAAGCCACAGCACCTCCCCGCCCGGGCTCGGCGTCCGCGGGCGCTTGTCGAGCGCGTCAAGGCAGGCGTTCGTCGCGATCTTGTAGAGCCAGGCCCGCAGCGTGGAGCGGCCGGCGAACTGCTCGCGCCTGCGCCAGGCCCGCAGGAACGTCTCCTGCACGAGGTCCTCGGACTCCTCGACGGAGCCCGTCATGCGGTAGCAGTGGACCTGCAGCTCGCGGGCGTGGCGGCGCACCTGCGCCTCGAACGCCTCGCGATCGGTGGCGGCGGTCGACTCGGATGAGGTGGTCATGTCGGGTGTGACGGCGGAACCCGCGGAAACTCATCGCGCCCCGTCGACGGCGCCCGCTACGTGGCGGCGCCCGAAAGCTCCGCGAGCGCGGCGAGGACGACCTCGTCGTGCGTCTTGGGTGAGACCTTCGGGATCACCGCGGCGATCGTGCCGTCCGCGTCGATGACGAACGTCGCCCGGAGGTTGCCCCAGTACGTCTTGCCGTACATCGACTTCTCCGCCCACACGCCGTACTGCTCGGCGACCGCGTGGTCCTCGTCGGCCAGCAGCGTGAAGGTCATGGAGAACTTCTCGTGGAACTTCTTCACCTTCTTCACCGGGTCGGGCGAGACGCCGAGCACGACCGCGTCGTGCTTCGCGTAGTCGTCCGTGTGGTCCATCACCGAGCAGGCCTGCGTGGTGCAGCCCGGCGTGTCGGCTTTCGGATAAAAATAAAGAACGACGGGTCGACCCCGGAGTGACGAGAGCGTGACGTCCTCGCCGTCCTGATCGGGGAGGGTGAAGTCGGGTGCTGCGGTGTTGGTCTCGAGCATGCCGAACAGGCTACGGGGCGATTGCCGTTGCGTTGCTCAGCCGGTCCCCTCGTTGAGGATGCTGAGGTATTCCGCGTAAGCCCAGACCTTGCCGCGCTGCCGACCGGTGGTCTCGGTGAGCACGCCGAGGTCCTCAAGGCGCCGAAACGCTGCGTAGATGGGTGGGTCGGTGAGGCCAGTTGCAACGCCCACGCGGCGAGGAGTGAGGACAACCGACCGGACCGCAATCTCGTGAACGCGAAGGGCGCTCGCCGCGCCACGGCCAACCTGACTGATGCGTGCACGGTCACGCTCGATCATCTGCACGATGCGAGCTGTCGTGTCCGTTGCGGTTCGAGCCACCTCCGCGATGCCTCGCAAGAAGAAGCCCAACCACTCCTCCCACTCCCCATGGGTCCGCACACGCTGCAGTCGCTCGTAGTACTCGTCCCGGTGTTGCTTGAAGTAGAGGCTCAGATAGAGCAACGGCTCCCGGAGGACACCTTCAGCGCACAGGACGAGCGTTATGAGCAATCGTCCGACGCGGCCGTTGCCATCGAGGAACGGGTGGATCGTCTCGAATTGTGCGTGGGCGACACCCACCCGAACGAGAAGAGGCTCTTCGGCGTCATGCAGGTAACGCTCGAGGTTCCCGATGGCGTCCGGCACGAGGTTCCAGGGCGGCGGAACGAAACGAGCGTCGGACGGACTCGAGCCGCCGATCCGATTCTGATCGCGCCGGAAGGCTCCAGGCGCCTTATCGGTCCCTCGAACTCCGTCGAGCAGGAGGCCGTGGACCTCGCGCAGCAGGCGGGCGGACACGGGTAGCCGATCACCCCGGACGGAGTCGATCCCGTGAGACATGGCGGTGATGTAGTTCGCGGTCTCGGCGACATCGCCGATCGGTACGCCTGGTGCCGCTTCGTTCTCGAAGAGCAACAAGTCGGAAAGCGAGGATTGGGTGCCTTCGATCTGCGAGGACAGCACCGCTTCCTTGCGTACGTAGGTGTACAGAAGCGTCTGCGGGTCCGGCAGAAGCGTGGTGATGCCGTCCAGCCGGCCGAGTTCCTGATTGGCACGGTCAAGCAGCGCCTGCAGTCGGGGCGCCAGGACGATGGGGGGAGCCACAGGGAGCGGCTCTGGATGGAACGCTGAATAGCCGTCAGGGCCGCTCGTCGCCGCGACGAACGTCCCGGAACGGTCAGACGCTGTCTTGAGGGAGAGGTTGATTGCCGATCGCTTCCTTGTGGCCCACGCGGGTAAACGTTGCGACCGGAAAGCTAAACAAGTCGCCGGATGGCAACAAGCTGTACGGCGCCGGGACCGTCCCCTTGCTGCGCCCGAACCCCGGCGCGTCGCCCTAGACGAGATAGAAGCAGCCGATGACGGGCCGGCCTTGAGCAACGCGAGCGTCCTCGACCGACGGTCACCGCTTCTCGCACGCCAGCGTCAGCGCCAAGAGGTGCCACAGGCGGCCAGCAAGTCAGAGCGACGGCTCGTCGCGAAGGAGCATGCGGCCGATCCGCTCGAACGCCTCGACGATCTCCGGGTCTGCGTCGAAGTCCCGCAGCGCGCGCTCTTCCAGTTCGACGATCACCGCCTCTAAGCGAGTCGCAAGTCCGCGAAACTCGTCTGCCATGTCGACGAGGGCTTGGACACTCCCGTCGATGAACCGTCCGCCGACCGTGTCGCCGCGAAAGCGCTCACGCAGGAAGCGATGCGCGAGGGCGTCGCGTCGTTCGATGGCGGCGGCTATCTCGCCTGCAAGGTCCGGGTCAAGCTTGTCTTCCAGTCCCTTCAGGGAAGCAGTCGCGGTCGCTCGCTTCGCCGCATGAACAGACCGCTTGAGACCCTTCTTGAGATTACGCCGGATGTCAACGGCCGAGCCGCCGTACTCGACCACGTACTGCTTCAAGACCCCGGCGTGTCGGCCTTGGGGTAGAAGTACAGAACCACCGGCCGCCCCCGGAGCGACGAGAGCGTGACGTCCTCGCCGTCCTGGCCCGCGAGGGTGAAGTCGGGTGCCGCGGTGTTGATCCCGAGCATGTGGGACAGGCTACGGGCGACGGTCGCCGCC
>JAOPZO010000469.1 GCA_025964065.1 Solirubrobacterales bacterium
ACCGAGTCCGTGACCCGTTGCCTCACTTGGATGGACGAGGCGGACGCCGATGCATGAGCCCACGCACGCCGCGCTGCTGCGCGGCGTCATCGGAGCGCTGGAGGACGAGGTCGTCCCGGTCCTCGAAGCAGGCGCGGCGCAGCGTCAGCTGAAGGCAGCGCTGGTGATCCTCCGGCGCATGGAACGCGCCGCCGACCGTGAAGGCGCGTACCTCGAGGCCGAAGCTGTCGACACGTTGGTGACGCTCCGCCGGGTCCTCGAACGGGAAAGCGACGACGCCGCCGCCGCCGCACTCGCTAGGCGTCTCGCGACCATCGCGGACAGGACCGCGGCCGTGACCGACACCGCTGCCGCGCGCGAGCGCGACGCACGTCTGCAGGCGCTCGCCGTCGATGTCGAGGCCCACGTGCGTGAGCGCCGCGACCCCGGAGGATGCGCGGAGTTGCGTCATCTGCACCACCGGATGCTCGAGCGCCAGGACCGGGCGTGGGGCACGGCGCGCGCTGCCGCGTCATGACCCAGCACCTGAGCAGTGAGCCGCCTCCGGAGGTCCGGCGCGCGGCCGAGGCGTTCGCCGGAGGTCGGCTGCTCGGCGCGATGCGCCCGATGCCGGGTCATGCTGGATTCTCCTACGGCATCGACGTCGCAGGCGCTGGCTACGTCCTCCGCATCCCCCCGCCCGGCACACGGCACGATGGGCCTGCCGACGTCGTACGGCAGGCGCGGTTGCTGCAGGCCCTTGCATCGGCCGGCGTTCCCGTGCCGACGGTTCGCGGTCTCGAGGAGGGGGCTGCCCCGTGGTTCGCCGTCGACCTGCTGCCAGGCACGACGCTGCGCCCCACGGATGATGGCCCGCAGAGCTTCGATGCCGAGACGCTCGGACCTCTCGGACTGGACACCGTCGACGCCATGGCCGCGATCCACCGGGTCGCGCCTCCTAGCTGGCTCGGGCTGCCACGGACGCCCGAGGAGACGGTCCGCCAGTGGGACCGGTTCGCCGAGCGTTCGGCCGACCCGGTCCTGTTGAAGGACGCGCCGCGCGTGCGTGAAGCGCTGCTCGAGCGCACACCCAGGAGCCCGCGCACCGGGCTGGTGCACGGCGACTTCCAGTGGGGCAACGTGCTCGCGGGCCCGCTCGACGCGCCACGCCTGCTGGCCGTCATCGACTGGGAGCTCGCCCACCACGGCTCGCTCCTGGACGACGTCGGGTGGCTGATCATCTTCAGCGACGCCGGGTTCTGGGCCGACGAGGCGATGCCCGTTCCCGCTGGACTTCCCACTCCGGACGCGATCGCCAGCCGGTACGGCGTCACCGCGGCCGAGGTCTCGTGGCACGTGGCGCTGGCCGGCTACGCGTTCGCCGTCATCATCGGCCTGAACCTGATGCTCCACCGGCGGGGGAAGCGACACGACCCATTGTGGGAGCTGCTGGCGCCCAGCGCCCCGGTGCTCATGCGTCGCGCCGCCGAGCACCTGGACACGGCCGTCGTTCTTGGGTGAACCTCTGAAAGGCTGAGCCGGGGATTCGATCCCGCTCAGAGCGTGCTCCTTAGGCTCGCCGCAAGCAACCAGGAGGAGTCACATGTCTTTCGAGTTCCGGCGCGTCGTCACCGTCCTCGGCGACGACGGCAAGTCGAAGCTGCACGAGGACGCACCGCTGAAGCACTACGAGGTCCCAGTCCTACCGGGTGCCGAGATGCTCAAGGTGTGGGGCTCGGAGGAGCCTCCCGTGCCGGGGGTGGCGTCGCCCGTGGACGTCAACGACCCGTTCTTCCCCGGGCCGGACGGGAACCGCTGGCAGATCACGATCTTCCCGCCGGCGCCGACGACCGAGCCCGTCGCGCCGAGTGTTGAGGGGCTCGAGGCCATGGCCGCCGAGACCGAGCGCGTCTTCCCCGGCCTGGCCGCAAAGTTCGAGCCCGACGCCCCGGGCTTCCACACGAGCGACACGGTCGACTACGTCCTGCTCCTCGAGGGCGAGGTTTTCCTCAAGCTCGACGACGGCGTGGAGGTCCACCTGACCCCGGGCTCGTGCGTCGTCCAGAACGGAACGCGGCACGCGTGGGAGAATCGCGGGACCGAGCGGGCGATCGTCGCCGCCTTCATCCTCGGCGGCCGCCGCGTGCGCTGAGGAGCGGATCCGGAGCCGCTCTGACTGGGGCTAACCGCCCCCGCCTACGCGGGGGCGGTTAGACGTCGAGGACGAGGACCGGCGAGAGCGACCGGGAGCAGCACGGCAGGATGCCGCCCTCGGAGCGCTGCTCGTCGGTGAGCAGCGCGTCCCTGTGGTCGGGCTCACCGTCGAGCACTTGCGTGATGCAGGTTTCGCAGGTGCCCTCACCGCAGGAGACCGGCACGTAGATCCCTGCGTCCTCGAGCGCCTCGACGATGGACTGGTCCTCCCTGACGGTCACCGTGACGCCGGACTGAGCAGCGACCACTTCGAAGGTCGAAGCGACGCCGGAGAGGGCTTCGGGGTCGGCACGGAAGCGCTCGACGTGGAGCGTCCCCTCCGGCCAGCCCGTGCAGACGTCCTCGACGGCGTCGATCAAGCCCTCCGGCCCGCAGCAGTAGACGGCGCAGCCCGTCCGCGGCGCACCGAGCCACTTCCGCAAGTCGGGACGCCCCTGCTCGTCCTCCGGCACGACGGTGATGTGATCACCATGCGAGTCGGTGAGGCGCTCGACGAAGGCCATCGACGCCCGTCGGCGCCCGCCGTAGAGGAGCCGCCAGCGCGCCCCACGACGCTCGATCTCGGCGATCATCGGCAGCAGCGGTGTGATGCCGATCCCGCCGGCGATCAAGGCGTACTCGTCGGCAACGACCAGGGGAAAGTGGTTGCGAGGAGTCCGTGCTGAGAGCTCGTCTCCGGCGCAGAGCAAGTCGTGGGCGAAGACGGACCCGCCGCGGCTCTCAGGTTCTCGCAGGATCGCCACCTCCCAGCGATCGCGCCGCTCCGGATCCCCGCACAGCGAATACGGGCGCGCGAGATCGGAACGGAACACGAGGTCGACGTGCGCCCCGGGAGTCCAGGCTGGAAGCTCGGAACCGTCCGGGTGCTGGAGCACGAACGAACGGACGCCGTCGGCAAGGTCGACGATGGCCTCCACGCGGAGCGGGACCTCGAGGCGCTGCGGGATGCTGTCCACGGCGGTCTCCATCGTGGAGGCCAAGCTAGAGCGTGCCCCCGGCGGAGCCGTGCCGCTGCCTTCGGGGTTGTTGGCGGATCCTCCGTGGTGCATGTGCTCTCCTTTGGGTCAGAGGACGATGCCGCCGTCGACGGGGAGGGTCACACCGGTGACGTACCCCGCTTCGGACCGGGCGAGGTACGAGACGGCGGCGGCAATCTCCCCGGGGTCGGCCGCACGGCCGCACGGGATGGACGTCTCGATCGCCGTTCGGCTCTTGTCGGACAGGCCGCTGGTCATCTCCGTGGGCACGTACCCCGGGAGGACCGCGTTGACGGTGATGCCGTGGGGCGCGAGCTCGACGGCGAGGCAACGTGTCATCCCCAGCTGCCCGGCCTTCGCGGCGCCGTAGGCGGCGTCGCCGGCGAAGCCACGGAGCGCTGCTGGGCTCGAGATCTGCACGATGCGCCCCCAGCCGTGGTCCTTCATCTGCGGCACCGCCCGCGCCGTGCAGAGGAAGCTGCCGACGAGGCTCGCGCGGAGGACGGCCTCGAAGTCGGCTGGGGCGAGCCGCTCGACGCGGCCCCCGCGGTGCAGGCCGGCGTTGTTGACGAGGACGCCGACCGGGCCCAGGTGCGCCTCGACGTGAGCGAAGAGCGCATCGACCTGTGTCACGTCGCCGACGTCTGCCTGAACCGCCACGGCTCGACCACCTGCCCCGCGGATCTCGCTTACGAGCGCCTCCGCACCCTCGACGCTCGTTGCGTAGTTGACGGCGACGGACGCGCCGTCCTGCGCCAGACGCAGCGCGATGGCGCGGCCGATCCCGCGAGCCGCACCGGTGACGAGAGCAGTCCGGCCTTTCAGAGCTTGCATGGCGTGAGCATCCGGCAGTTGGAGCCGATGTTCGCGGTGCGCTCCGCGCCGGCCTGTGGCTTCCTCCAGAGTCGGCGCGGCCCGTCGTTCATTGCGGCGCTACGTCACACGAGGGTGGGCGACATGCCTGGGGATGTGCGCCGCCTCTCGTCCTCCGTCGCGCTCGCCATCGCCTCCGGCTGGTCCATGACCTCCGTCAGTGCCGCCGCGCCGGCGCTCGCGGACGAGTACGGGACGTCGCTGTCGCAGGTCGGCGTCGCCAGCGGCGCGCTGTGGGTGACCTTCGCGATCGTGCAGGCGCCGGGCGGGCGCCTGGCCGACCGGGTGCCCACCCCGACGCTCGCCTTCTGGGGCGCCACGCTGATGGCCGGACTGAACCTCGTGGCGGCGCTGGTCTCGGAGCTCGGGCTCGCGATCGCGATCCGCCTCGTGGCGGGGATCGTCGGGGGAACGGTGATGGTCGCGGCCGCGCGCAGCGTCACCTCGCTCGGTGCCCGTGGGCAGGGACTCGTAGGCGGGGCGACGGCGGTCGGCTCGACGCTCGCGGTCGCGTGCGTCCCCGTCCTCGAGCCGCTGACGGGATGGCGGACGCCGTTCGTTGGCAATGTCGTGCTTGCCCTGGTGGCGCTCGCCGTGGTCCTGCGGGCGCGCAATGCGGCCCGCGCCGGCGGAGAAGCCGCGTTGGGTCCTCCGGTCGCGACGGTCGGGCCTGGCGCCGGGACGGACCGGCTCCGCCTGCGGCTGCTGTGCCTGTCCTCGGCTCTCGGCTGCAGCCTCATCGCCGGGTTTGCCCTGGGAGGGTGGGCTCCTACGTTCCTCGAGCAGGAGGCCGGTCTCGGCACGGTCGCGGCTGCGGTGGTCGGCAGCGCGGTGGTCGGCGGAAGCATCATCACCCGCCCGCTCGGCGGGGTGCTGGGTCACGGCGGGGACTTCCGTGTGGTCTGGGGGAGCCTCACGTGCATCGCGCTCGGCGCGCTCGTCCTCGCCGCGGCCCCGTCGCCGACGCTCCAAGTCCTCGCGTTGCTCGCTGTCGGGGTCTGCGCCGGGCTGCCGTTCGCGGCCGTCATCGACCGTTCGGCCGCCTTGAGCCCCCATGCCCCCGGCCGGGCCGTCGGCTTTACGGGAACGGCCGGAACACTCGTGGGGATGGCAGGGGTGGTGCTGCTCGGCGTGGCCGTCGACCACGATGAGACCGAGCTGATGTTCTGCGGTCTCGCGGCGTACGCCGTAATCGCCGCCCTCGCGACCACCTGGGCTGCGACGCCAGTCGGGGACCGTTCCGGCGTCGGCGCCTGAGGACCGGGAGCCGGTGGTGCTCCGCCGGCGTCGCGAGGATCGAGGGTTGCGTGCCTAGGAGGACGCCGATGCGGTCCGCCGACACGGGATCGTCCGCCAAGCGCGCGATGAGGCTCGGGCATGTTGTCCTCGGTCACGACCCCCGCCAATCCCCATCACGGCCTGCCGATTCGCGGTGATGCTGATCGATTACCGGGCCGACCATCAGCTCACCCAGCGCGGACTCGGCCGCGTGCTCGGCGTCTCGCGGCCCCGCATCGCTCGTCTGGAGTCCGGGAAGCAGAACCCGAGTTCAAGACGATGATCGCCAGGTCGGCGCGCTCGGGATCGAGTGGTTCGATCGCGTTCATCATGACCCGCATCCACCGGACCATCTGGTCTCCGCTGGTCTCCAGGAAATACTCCGGGCTCCCAATGAGGATCTCCGCACGCAGTCCGCCGACCTCCGCACGGCCGCGGCGACCCAGGCCGTCCGGGCCGGCGTTGGCGGCGCAAACGCGCGACGCGCAGCTTCTCGACGGCCGCGGCCGAATCCTGGGCACCGGCTCGACGGTGTTCGCCGGGCGGCCGGTGCGGACCGACCGTGGGAACCTGTCCTCCGCGCAGGGTGCGCGCCTGCGGATGCGGTCCGGCCCCGTGGCGGCGGCTGCGCCGCGGTCGTGGCGAGCGCCCGTCCGGATGGACCGGCGCGACGAGGCGCTGGCCGCCGAGGTCGACATCGCGCTGCGCCGGCCCCGCTCCGCAGGGGAGCTGACCGACGCGCTGCAGCGCATCACGGGCGACACCGCGCGGCTGGCGACGCTTGCCGAGGAGCTGCCAAGCCTCGGCACGCTGGGGAGCTCCGTCCCCGACGCCGTCCCCGTCGTCGCGCGCTGCCGACGGCCGACGGCCGCCGGGATGAGGTGAGCCCCGAGGTCGCTCCGCGCGTGGTCGAGCGCCGCCGCCGCCCGGTGCGCGAGCGCCGGTTGCAGCTGCCGACTACCCCTCTGCCGGACCCGGCAGGCGTCGCCGGCGCCAGACGATGAAGAGGGTGCTGCCGACGAGGACCGCGGCGAGGCCAAGGGCCGTGGCGGCGGGGGCGACGACCGCCTGCACGTCGGTCCAGCGGCCGCCGAGCTGCTGGCCGAGGGTGATGAGCAGCGCGTTCCACAGCAGGGAGCCGGTCGCGGTGACGGCCACGTAGCGGCTCACGGGCATCCGCAGAAGTCCTGCTGGAAGGGAGACGAGGCTGCGCATGCCGGGGACCATGCGCCCCGCGAGGACGAACCAGGTCCCTCGCCGCGCGAAGCGCTGCTCGGCGCGGTCGAGCGCCGGCTCGTCGACGCGCAGCAGACGCTGGAATCGCAACACCGCGGGACGACCTCCGAGGCGGGCGAGGACGTAGAGGATGAGCGCTCCCACCACCGAGCCTGCGGTCGACGCGCCGAGCGCTGTGAGGAAGCTCATGCCGCCGCGGGAGACGTCGTAGCCGGCCAGCGGCAGGACGAGTTCGGAGGGGATGGGGGGGAAGACGTGCTCGGCGACCATGACGAGGAACAGGCCGAGCGCGCCCAACTGGTCGACCGCGCTCTGAGCGGATGAAGACAAGGAGCCGAGGACGAACATTCCCGAAGGCTGCACGGGGCAGATGAGTGCACCGTGAGAGCGCCCCTCATCTGTGGCTCACGTGGCCCCGGTACACCTACGGGCCACGGTCAACACGAGAGGTGGTCGATGCACATGGAACGCAAGCGGAAGGTGATCATCGGCGCGGTGTCCGCGTTCGTCCTCGCCGGGGGCGGAGCCGCGGTGGCCCAGGCGGTCGGAGGCGGCGAGGAGGCGGAGCGCTCGGTCACCGGTGCCGAGGCCGATCGGGCCAGTCGGGCGGCGGTCGAGCTCGTGCCGGGCGGCGACGCCCGGGCCGTGGAGCGCGACGGCGAGAAGGGCGCCGTCTGGGAGGTCGAGGTGAAGAAGCCCGACGGAACGGTCGTCGACGTCCGCCTGAGCGGCTCGTTCGAGAAGGTCAGCATCGACTCCGACTCCGAGTCCGCCGACGCCGAGCCGGACACGCGGGAGAAGTAGGCCGCCCGTTCGCTGGTCCGGCAGCCGGCGTCCTCCGGATCCTCACGGATCCCTCGCACCGGACCAGGCTCGGGTGCGGGAAGATCGTGACACGGGGCGCCTGTCCCGGCTTTCGGTGCGCGTCCGCGTCACCCTGGCGTTCAGCGGCGTCATGGCGATGGTGCTCGCCTCGACGGGGTTGTTCCTCTACGTGCGCCTCGGCTCTGAGCTCGATGCGACGATCGACCAGGGGTTGCGCGCGAGGGCCGGCGATGTCGGTGCGTTGTTGCAGGCCCGT
>JAOPZO010000476.1 GCA_025964065.1 Solirubrobacterales bacterium
AGGGCCTCGTGCGCCTCGTGCTCGAGTCGGGCGCCGACCTCGTCCTGAACGCGCTCGTCGGCTCCGCCGGCCGCGGGCCGACGGTCGCGACGCTGGGGGAGGGCATCGACCTCGCGCTGGCCAACAAGGAGACGCTCGTGGTCGGCGGCGAGCTCGTCATGGCGCTGGCGGAGGCGACGGGCGCGCAGGTGCTGCCCGTGGACTCCGAGCACTCCGCGCTCTTCCAGCTCCTGGCCGGAGAGTCGCCCGCGGCGGTCGAGAAGCTCGTGCTCACCGCGAGCGGCGGGCCGTTCCGCGGCCGGACGCGCGCCGAGCTCGAGGACGTGAGCATCGAGGAGGCGCTCGCGCACCCGACCTGGTCCATGGGCGGGAAGATCTCCATCGACTCCGCGACGCTCATGAACAAGGGCCTCGAGGTCATCGAGGCGCACCACCTCTTCGGCGTGGACTACGACCGCATCGACGTCGTCGTGCACCCGCAGTCCGTCGTCCACTCGCTCATCACGCTCGTCGACGGGGCGGCCCTCGCGCACATGGGCAACCCGGACATGCGCGCGCCCATCGCGTTCGCGCTTCACCACCCCGAGCGCGTCCACGTCCCGATCCCCCCGCTCGACCTCGCCGCGCACGGCGCGCTCACCTTCGAGCCCGTCGACGTCGAGGCGTTCCCCTGCCTGCGCCTGGCGCGCCAGGTCGGCACCGCCGGGGGCACCGCGCCGTGCGTGCTGAACGCGGCGAACGAGGTGGCCGTCCACGCGTTCCTGACCGGGCGCCTGGGCTTCCTCGGCATCCCCGACGTCATCGCCGGGACCCTCGACGAGCTGCCGGGGGAGCCCATCCGCGCCTTCGAGACGCTGTACGCGGCCGACCGCGAGGCCCGCGAGGTCGCGGCCGACCTCGTCGCGTCGCACGCATGAGCCGCGTCGGCGGGCTCCTGCGCCGCGCCGCCGTCCGGCTCACGCCGGGCCGTCGGGCGCCTGCGGCGGGGACCGGCGTCGTCGTCTCCTACCGGCCGAGCGCCGACGGCCGGGCCGATCCGGGCGAAGTCGTCTGGGCCTGGGTGCCGTTCGAGGAGGACGCGACCCGGGGCAAGGACCGGCCCGTGCTCGTCGTCGGGCGCGACGGCGACCTGCTCGTCGGGCTCATGCTCACGAGCAAGGATCACGACGGGGCGGAGCGGCGCGCACGCGACGCCGGGCAGGGGCGCCGGTGGATGGACGTCGGCGCGGGCGGCTGGGACCGCCAGGGCCGCCCGAGCGAGGTGCGGCTGGACCGCGTGCTCCACCTGGACCCCAAGGCGGTCCGGCGCGAGGGCGCGACGCTCGACGAGCGGCGCTTCCGGGCGGTCGCCGACGCGGCGCGCGCGCTGCACGGCTGGGCCTGATGTGCCGCTCCTACACTGAGCCGCAGCGATGAGCTTCTTCTACGCCTTCCTCGGCTTCGCCGTGCTGATCGTCCTGCACGAGCTGGGGCACTTCTTCGCGGCCAAGGCGGTGGGGATGCGGGTCGAGCGCTTCTCGCTCTTCTTCCCGCCGCTGATCGCCAAGGTGCGGCGCGGGGAGACCGAGTACGCCGTGGGCGCCCTGCCGCTGGGCGGCTACGTGAAGATCACCGGCATGAACCCGGCGGAGGACATCCCGCCGGAGGTCCTGCACCGCGCCTACTACAAGCAGCCGGTGTGGAAGCGGGTCGTCGTGATCGCCGCCGGGCCGCTCGTCAACGTCCTCGTGGCGTTCCTCCTGCTGCTCGTCTTCTTCATGGCGCAGGGGCCGGCCGTCGGCGTCAGCTCGACGGTCGAGGCGATCACGAAGGACTCGCCCGCCGTCGGCGTCCTGCAGCCCGGCGACCGCCTCGTCGCGGTCGACGGCGTGCGGGGCGACTCGGAGCGCCTGCGCGCGCAGATCGCCACGCACGAGTGCGCGGGGAAGCAGGTCGAGGGCTGCATCGCCGCGACGCCCGCCGTGCTCCAGGTCGAGCGCGACGGGCGCCTGCAGACGCTCGAGATCTCGCCCAGGTACGCGGCGGACACCGACCCGACCACTCCGGGCGACCAGGGCCGCCCGCTCGTGGGCTTCGCCTTCGAGCCCCGCTACGAGGCCGAGGGGCTGCTCGAGGCGTCGAGCTCCTCCGTGGAGGGGATGTGGACCGTGACGACCACGACGGTCGACCGCATCACCGCGCTCGTCTACGACGCCGAGGCGCGCAAGGAGGTCTCGGGCATCGTCGGCTCCTACGAGACCTCGCGGCAGGTCATCAAGACCTCGAGCTTCGAGACCGTCATCTCGATCTTCGCGCTCATCTCCCTCTCGCTCGCGATCATCAACCTCTTCCCGTTCCTCCCGCTGGACGGCGGCCACATCTTCTGGGCCGTGGCCGAGAAGGTGCGCGGCCGCGCCATCTCCATCCGGGTCATGGAGCGGGCCTCGGTCGTCGGGTTCATGCTGGTGCTGGCCCTCTTCGCGATCGGCCTCACGAACGACATCGGACGACTGCAGGGCGAGGGATTCGGACTGAGGTAGGGTCGCGCGGGTCCCCACCGAGGAGAGGTCCGCATCACCATGGAGAGCAGCATCACCGCGCCTCGCGCGATCGACGCGCCGAGCATCGCCGAGGCGTTCCGCATCACGGTCCGCCTGAGCCCGGACCAGATCTTCCTGCGCACGAAGGAGGACGAGGTCTCGCTCACCTTCGCGCAGACCCTGGAGCGCGTCGACGCGCTCGCGGGCGGCCTCGACGGCCTCGGCGTTCGCAAGGGCGACGCGGTCGCGCTGCTCATCGGCAACCGCCCGGAGTTCGCCATCGCGGACCTCGCGGTGACGATGACCGGCGCCACGCCGTTCTCGATCTACATGCAGTACACGCCGGAGCAGATCCGGTTCGTCGTCTCCGACGCCGGCGCCAAGGTGCTCGTCTGCGAGCAGCAGTTCCTCCCCGGTGTCCTCGCCGCGCGCGCTGAGCTCCCGGAGCTCGAGCACGTCATCGTCGTCGACGGCGAGGCGCCCGAGGGCGTCCTTGCGCTGAGCGAGGTCGAGGGGGCGAACCCGGACTTCGACGTGGAGGCCTCCGTCGCCGCCCTCGGCCCGGACGACGTCCTGACGCTGATCTACACCTCCGGCACCACGGGCCCGCCCAAGGGCGTGCAGCTCTCCCACCGCAACCTGCTCTCCGCCGTCCAGGCCGTGGAGCAGACCGTGCAGTTCCCGCCCGAGGCGCGCGTCATCTCCTGGCTGCCGAGCGCCCACATCGCCGAGCGCGCCGCCCACCACTACCTCCCGATCGTCTACGGCATGACGGTCACGTCGTGCCCGAACGCGAGGGAGGTCCTGGGCTACGTCGCGTCGGTGCGACCGAGCTGGTTCTTCGCGGTCCCGCGCATCTGGGAGAAGCTCAAGAGCGGGCTCGAGGCCATGATGGCCGGGCAGCCCGACGAGCAGCGCGAGCAGGCGCAGGGTGCGATCGCGGCGGCGATCCAGAAGGTCCGCCTCGAGCAGCGCGGCGAGCCGGTGCCCGAGGCGCTCGCGGCCGCCGTCGCGAAGGCCGACGAGGTCCTCTTCTCCAAGCTGCGCGCGCAGCTCGGCTTCGACCAGATCGAGGCCGTGAACGTCGGCGCCGCGCCGACCCCGCCCGCGGTGCTCGAGTTCTTCCACGCGATCGGGAGCCCGGTCGCGGAGCTGTGGGGGATGAGCGAGACCTGCGGCGCGGGCTGCGTCAACCCGCCC
>JAOPZO010000483.1 GCA_025964065.1 Solirubrobacterales bacterium
CGAGTCGCGCAGCCGTCGGGCCTCGACGCTGCGCGCCGTCGTGACCGCGGTGGCCGCGCTGGCGGCGAAGGCCCGCAGCGCCTGCTCGTCGCCGTCGGAGAAGCGCGCCGCGCCGCCGAGCTGGTCGAACGCCGCGAGCACCCCGAGGCCGCGCCCGCGGTACTGGAGCGGGACGAGCAGCGCGTTCGTCGCCTCGTCGAGGCCGAACAGCGAGGGGTCGACGAGCCGCGCGCCCGAGGACGGGTCGTCGACGCGGATCGCCGCGCCGCTGCGCAGGGCGGTCCCCGGGGTCGAGCGCGCGAGGGGGATCTCCGCGCCGACGCGCGGAACCGCGTTGCCGGCGCTCGCGGCGAGCCGCAGCACCCCCTCGTCGGCGAGCCAGATGAGCAGGGCGTCGGAGTCCACGAGCGCGCGGGCGCGCTTGGCGATCAGCTCGAGGACGCGGTCGAGGTCCGTCTCGCCCCCGAGCGCGATCGCGATGTCGTGCGTCGCCTCCATGCCGCGGACCGCACGCTCGAGCTCGATCCGGCGCGCTTCCGAGGTGCCGAAGAGCCGGGCGTTGTCGATCGCGATGGCCGCCCACTCCGCGAGCACGACGATCGCCTCCACGTCCTCCTCGTCGAAGTCGGCGCCCGTCTCCTTCTCGGTGAGGTAGAGGTTGCCCCACGCCTGGCCGCGGATGATCACGGGGGCGCCGAGGAAGCTGCGCATGGGCGGGTGGCCCGCGGGGAAGCCGAACGAGCGGGGGTGCTCGGAGATGTCCCCGAGGCGGAGGGGGACCGGCTGGTCGATGAGAAGCCCGAGGACGCCGCGCCCGCTCGGGAGGTGCCCGATCTGCGTGTGGACCGAGCGCTCCTCGCCGTCCGTGATGAAGCGCGCGAGCGCCGTCCGCGGCTCGTCGAGGACGCCGAGCGCCGCGTACCGGGCGCCGCAGAGCTCGCGGCCCGTGCGCAGCACGCGCTGCAGCAGGACGTCGAGGTCGAGCTCCGACGTGAGCGACCGGCCGACCTCGAGCAGCTGGCCCAGGCGCTGCGCGCGCTGGACGTGCGAGTCGTCGGCGGGAGGGGGTGTGGGAATCGATCGAGCGTACTCCTCGTTGCTTACGAACCCCGGCCGGAGAGGCGTAGGGTCGGCGCATGGCCCCGATCACCATCGTCCTGGCGGACGACCACGGCGTCGTGCGCGCGGGCCTGCACCTCCTGCTCGACGCCGAACCGGACTTCGAGGTCGTGGCGGAGGCGTCCGACGTGGACGGGGCCCTGCGGACCGTGCTGGGCCACAAGCCGGACGTCCTCGTGCTCGACCTCAACATGCCCGGGACCCTGACCTCGCTCGAGGCCCTGCCGGGCGTCGTGGAGCGCTCGCCCGCCACGGCGACGGTGATCCTCACGATGCAGGGCGACCCGGAGTACGCCCGGCGGGCGCTCCGGGCCGGGGCGCTGGGCTACGTCCTCAAGGAGGCCGCCGACACCGAGCTCGTCGAGGCGGTCCGCCGGGCCGCCTCGGGCGGGACCTTCCTCAACCCGACCCTCGGGGTGCTTCTGGCGACCACGTCCGAGCACCCCGTGGGCCCGCCCGACAACCTGTCCGATCGCGAGGCGGAGGTGCTGCGGCTCATCGCCCTCGGGCACACGAACGCCGAGGTGGGGGAGCAGCTCTTCCTCTCCGTGCGCACCGTGGAGACCCACCGGGCCAACGTCCAGCAGAAGCTCGGCCGCTCCACCCGGGCCGAGCTGGTCCGCTACGCGTTGGACCACGGACTGCTCGAGGGCTCCTGAGCGGCGCTCTCAACCCACGGACGCGGGCGCCCTCACGCGAGGGACCACCACGAGGGGGCGGGAGCACCGGCGCGCCAGTGCCTCCGAGACGCTGCCGATCGCCACGCGGCCCAGCGGCCCGCGCCCGTGGGAGCCGACCACGAGCACGTCGACCTCGCCCCCGAAGCGAGCGAGCTCGTCCGCGGGATCACCCGCCGCAGACGCGGTCGTGACCCCGGGAAGGAGCGCGAGCTCGTCGCGCAGCTCGTCGACCGCGGCCCGGACCTCGTTCGGGCCGACCGGTCCGTCCAGGGGCCGGCAGGGGACCACCCCGAGGACGTGGACGTCGCCGCCGAGGCCGTCGGCCAGCGTCCGTGCGAAGGCCAGCGCCTGCTCGCCCTCCTCGCCGCCGTCCCACCCGGCGCCGACCCTGACGACGGGCCCGCTCCTCAGCGCGTGGCCCCGCGGTGCGATCGCGACGGGGCAGGGGGCGTGCCGCAGCGTCTGCCGCGCGTCGTCCCCGGCGAAGAGCCGGCCCACCACGCCGCGCCGGCAGGAGCCGACCACGAGCAGGTCCGCCTCGTGGCGCTCGGCGGCGAGCTGCAGTCCGGCGGCGACGCTGGAGGCCTCAAGCACCTCCCCCCGGAGGTCCGGGTGCTCCGTCCGGAGCTCCCCGAGGTGCACGAGCGCGTCCTCGCGGACGTAGCGGTCGAAGTCCAGGTTCACCGCGCGGGACGGGTGCGCGTCCGTGACGGCGACCAGCACCGCGAGGAGCTCCGCGTCCGCCGGCGCGAGCTCGCGCGCCAGGGCGAGCGCGTCCACGCCGCCTTCGGCTCCGTCGACTCCGACGAGGATCTTCATGGGCGCCACGACCTGCTCCGTTCGTTGGGAGTCCCGAGCGTGCCGGTCCCGGGGCGCCGGGTCATCGGGGAGATGGCGAGGGGGCGCCGCGTGGTTGCCCCCCGGGGCGACGTGGTCGTCTACGGAGGCCACGGCCCGCGGGGCCTGCGAGCGTGCGTCGCTCTGCTCTCGAGCGAAGGGAACGCCCCATGATCCTCCTGTCCTACGACGGCTCCGACGACGCTCGCGCCGCCATCGACAGCGCCGCGGCGCTCATGCCGGGGGCGAACGCCACGGTGCTCACCGTGTGGGAGCCGTACCTCGACATGCTCCTGCGGACCGGCGCGATCGGCGTGGGCATGGGCAACGGGTCCGCGGGCAGCACGGAGGACGCCGCGCGCATCGACGCGGCCGGCCATGCCGCCGCGGAGGCCCAGGCCGAGGAGGGCGCGCAGCGAGCACGTGACGCGGGCCTGGTCGCGGCCGCGCGGTCCGTCGCGCGGGCCGGGAGCCTGGGCGCGACCGTCCTGCAGATGGCCGACGAGCTCGACGCCGCCGCGATCGTGGTCGGCACGCGCGGGCGCGGCGGCGTCACCTCCTTCCTCCTCGGGAGCGTGTCGCACACCGTCGTCCAGCACGCCGACCGCCCGGTGCTCGTGGTCGCCTCTCCCGCGGTGGCGGCGCGGCGCCACGAGCAGGTCCGCCACCAGCAGGCGCTCGTCTGATGCGCGGGCTCCCCGTGGAGGAGCGCGAGGTCCTGATCGTCGGGGGCGGCGTCGCCGGGGTGGAGGCCCTCATCGCGCTCGCCGACCTCGGCGACGACCGCCTCCGCGTCCGGCTCGTCGCGAATCACCCCACCTTCGTCCTCCCGCCCGAGCAGCTCGGCATCCCGTGGGGCGAGACGCCGCTCAGCATCGACCTTGCCCGGCTCTGCCGGGCGTTCGGCGCGGAGTTCGCGCTGGCCGAGGTGACCGGGGTCGACGCCGCCGCGCACGAGGTCCACACGACGAGCGGCGAGGCGCTCACCTACGAGCGGCTCTTGCTCTGCCCGGGCGCGCGGCCTCGTGCCCCGTACGGCGCGAGGACGCGCACGCTCGGCTTCGGCGCCCTGCCCGACGTCCTTGCCGAAGCGCCGTCGGTGAGCGTGGCCGTCGTCGTCCCCGAGGGCGTCAGCTGGACGCTTCCGGCCTACGAGCTGGCGCTCCGCTGCGCCCGCCGGGGCCGCGACGTCCGGGTCGTCACGAGCGAGCGCACGGTCCTCGAGGCCTTCGGGAGCGGAGTCACCGACGCGGTGCGCGCCCTGCTCGAGCGCCACGGCGTCGTCGCCCACACCGGGCGGGCCCCTGCCCCCGGCGACCGCATCGAGGGCCTGGCCGGCACCGTCATCACCCTCCCGCTGCAGGATGGCCCGGCCCTCGAGGGCCTCGACGCCGATTCCCGCGGCTTCCTCCGGGTGGACGCGAAGCAGGCGGTGCGCGGGGCCGAGCACGTCTGGGCCGCGGGCGACGTGACCGACGGGCCGGTGAAGCAGGGCGGGCTGGCGGCCCAGCAGGCGGAGCTCGCCGCGTCCGAGGCCGTGCGCTCGTGCGGCGGCAGGCCGCCTCGTGGCGGGCCGCCCGCGATCCTCCGCGGCAAGCTGACGACGAACGACGGGGAGGAGCTCTACCTCCGGCGCACGCTCGACGGCGCGGACGACGGGCGCTCGCTCGAGCGCCCCCTGTGGCGGCCCCCGAGCGCGATCTGCGCCTGGCGCCTCGCACGCTGGCTGGACGCGCACCGCGACGAGCTCCGCTCCTCGCCCCTCGCCCCGCGCCTGCGCACCCCGGTCTGATCCTCGTCCGGGGCAGCGACGAGCTGCGGCGCGCGTGGCTCAGGCGGGACGAGGCGCCCGCGGGGGCGCGCGGGTAGTCCTCCCCCCGAGGACGGCCGGGAGGTACGGATGGCGGCCGCGTCGTCGCCGTCGAGGCTTGAGCCATGGTCCCGAGCCGACGAGTCCCCGACAGCGAGCAGACGAGCGCGGAGAGCGAGCAGACGCTCGCGGAGGTCGACCAGACCAGCGCGGACGCCGACCAGACGAGCGCCGACCGCGACCAGCTGGCCGCCGACTCCGACCAGGCAGCAAGCGACCGCGACCTCGCCGCGGGCGTCGACGCCGGCGCCCACGCCCGCGGCCGCGACGTCCGCAGGCGCACCACCCTGGAGCGCAGCGCGACCGCCAC
>JAOPZO010000005.1 GCA_025964065.1 Solirubrobacterales bacterium
GCGCGCGAGCGCCGGCAGCACCGCCACGGGGTCGCCGCGGCGCACGAGGAGGTCGCTTCCGCGCTCGCGGAGCGCGTCCCGCAGCTCGGCCAGGCAGGCGAGCATGAACGCCGCCCGGTTCTGCGAGACGTAGCGGCCCGTGCCCTCCAGCAGCCGCGGGTCGAGGACGAAGGCGCCCGCCGCGCGGCCCTCCGCGGCGGCGTGCAGCGCCGGGTGGTCGTGGACCCGCAGGTCACGGCGGAACCACACGAGCACGGTCTCCTCGGCCACCCGCCCACCGTAGGGCGCGCGATGCGCCACGCGGCGGTGACGCCCGTACGATGACCACATGCCCGACCGCGTCGTGCAGGACTTCCCGATCTTCCCCCTCGGCCTCGTCGCGCTCCCGCGCGAGTTCGTCCCCCTGCACATCTTCGAGCCGCGCTACCGGACGATGGTCGCCGAGGCGCTCGAGCAGGAATCGGAGTTCGGGATCGTCTGGAGCGACGAGGAGGGCCTGCGCGACGTGGGCTGCGCCGTCGAGGTCACCCGCGTGCTCGAGCGCATGGAGGACGGGCGGATCAACATCGTCACGCGCGGGACGCGGCCGTTCCGCGTCATCGAGACCGTCGAGCACCTCCCCTACCCCGCGGCCACGATCGAGTGGCTCGAGGACGTGGAGGAGGACGTGGACGACCTCGCCGAGGAGGCCGCGCAGTCCGCCTACGCCGAGCTCGTGGAGCAGGCGACGGACAAGGAGCCCGACGAGGACGAGCTCCAGGCCATGACCGCCTACGCGATGGCCGCGACCGTCGACTTCGGGCTCGAGGCGAAGCAGAACCTGCTCGAACTCCGCTCGGAGAACGCGCGCATGCGCCTCGTCGCGCGGCTGTTCCGGGCGGCGACCAAGCGCCTGGACTTCATCGAGCGCGCGCAGGTCCGGGCGAGCTCGAACGGCAAGGTCCGCTTCGGCTGAGGAGCCCGTTGCGGATCCGCGCGGCCTAGGAGTAGGCGGCGGCGCGGCGGGCGGGCAGCCGGCCGCCCGCGGCGAGGTACGAGCCGCCCAGGATGAGGGCGAGGCCCGCGAAGGTGCCGGCGGTGACCGACTCGCCCAGGGCCGCGACGCCGTAGCCGACGGCGAAGCCCGGCGTGAGGTAGGCGACCAGCGAGGCCTTCGAGGGGCCGATGTCGGCGATGAGGCCGTAGAAGATGAGGAAGGCGGCGCCCGTGCCGACGACGCCGAGCCCGAGGACCGCGGCCAGGCTGTCGGCGTCCGCGCCCGCGGGGAAGGTCACGACCGCGGCGGGGAGCGTGAGCAGCGCGCTGGCGCCCATGGTCGCGGCGGCCGCGGCAGCCGGGTCCACACCGGCCATGCGACGCTTGAACTCGATGCCGCCCGCGGCGTAGCCCAGGCCCGCGAGCAGGACGAAGACGCCGCCGAGCACGGCGAGCCCGTCGCCGCTCAGGTCGACGCCGAAGAGCAGCGCGACCCCGACCATCCCGAGGCCGAGCCCGGCCGTCGCGACCTGCCCGAGCCGCTCCCCCGGGGCGTAGGGGGTGAACGCGAGCACCGCGACCCAGATCGGCGCGCTCGCGACGAGGATCCCGGCGAGGGCGCTCGGGATCCACTCCTCCCCGACCGTGATGAGCAGGAAGGGGACGACGACCTGGAGGATCGCGAGCAGCCAGATCGAGGTGCCCCGTCCGCGCAGCGCCCCGAGCGCGTTCCGGTGGAACGCGACGGGGAGCAGCACGAGCGCCGCGAGGAGGGTGCGGGCGAACACGAGGAACGGTGCGGAGAAGTCACGGAGCCCGATCTTGATGAGGACGTAGCTCGCACCCCAGGTGGCGGCGAGCACCGCCATGAGCATCCAGGACCTGCGGTTCACGCTCCCGAAGATAGGTCCGCGGGCCCATCAGCACCAACGACCCTTTCTTGCCCTGGCCATCAGCTCCCGTGATGCCCCGGCCCCAAGGGTCCCGAAGGTGCCAGGGCCCCGCATCCGGGGCTCGTGTCAGGCCAGCAGGGCGGCGATCAGACGTTCGAGGGCCGGGCGCAGGACCTGCGCCTCGAAGTCGGGCTCGTCGCGCGCGAGCTGCTCGAGGAGCAGTCCGTCGAGCGCGGCGACGAGGAGCTGCGCGTCGCCCTCGGCGCGGGTGCTGCCCGCGGCCGCCATCATCGCCGCGGCGAGGCCGAGGTACGCGTCGGTCCAGCCGCGCGCGATGTCCCGCAGCGCCGGGCGGCGGGCCGCCTCGAGCCACAGCGCGTAGCTCGCGATGAGGCCGGCGCGCTCCCCGTGGAGCTCCTGCGCGGCGAGGGCCGCGAGCCGCCCTGCCAGGTCCTCCCCCGTCTCCAGGCCGTCACGCTCGAGCGCCGCGGCGATCGTGCCGATGCGTGCGACGTCGCGCGCGGCGGCGAGCGCGTAGGCCTCGGCGACGAGCTCCTCCTTGGAGGCGAACCAGTAGGTGGTGGCCGCGAGCGGCAGGCCGGCCGCCTCGGCGACACGGCGATGGGTGAGCGCCTCGGGCCCCGTCGTGCCGACGATCCGCAGCGCCGCCTCGAGGATGTGGGCGCGGCGCGCCTCGCCCCGCGGTGGGCGCTCCGGGCTCAGGTGTCTCGCCCCCCGGGTGCCGCCGTCCGCGGAACGCGCCATCAGCGGGCGCCCGAGAGGTTGAGGCCGACCACGCCGAGCACGATGAGCGCGAGCGAGCCGACTCTCATCGCGGTCACGGCCTCGCCCAGCGCCACCATGCCGATCGCGGCGATGAGCGCGGTGCCCGCGCCGGCCCAGATCGCGTAGGTCGTGCCGACCTCGATCGTGCGCAGGACGACCGCGAGCAGGACGAAGGAGCCGAGGTAGCCGACGACCACCACCGCGATCGCGGGCACGCTGCCGCTGCCGGCCGCCTTGAGCGAGAGCGTGGCGGCCACCTCCATGAGGATGGCGAGGACGAGGGCGGCCCAGGCGTTCATCGGCACGAGTGTACCGCTATCGGTACGGATGTACTGCTTTCAGCGTTCCAGGCCGCAGGGTCCCTGCGCCAGTCGCCGCGTCAGCGCCGCGACCTCCCGGAACACCTGGGGCAGCCCGCGGCTCGTGTCGCTGAAGCTCACGGTCCCGTCCTGCCCGCGGACGACGTAGCGGAAGACGGCGTTGGGCCCGGGCGGGAGGCTCAGCCCCTCGTCGGCCGGGCCGGTCTCGCCCTCGTCCTCCTCACCCTCGAGGTCGCGCCGCAGCTGCCGCGCGTCGATGAGCTCCCGGGAGCTGACGGGCACGAGCTCCCCGCCGTTGCAGGAGACGCGACCGTCGTCGGTGAGCCGGAGGCTGAGCCGCGCCCCCGGGACCTCGCCGGAGCGTACGACGAGGAAGAGGTCCGCGGGCGG
>JAOPZO010000052.1 GCA_025964065.1 Solirubrobacterales bacterium
TGCGAGGACATCGACGCCGGCGCGCTCCGCCGGCAGGTCGGCGAGGACCCAGTGCGGCGAGGAGTGGTGGTGCTCGTAGTCGGCGACGGTGTCGTTCGCGATGCCGATGCCGAAGCGGCGGGTGAGCTCGTCGAGGTTGTTGCCGTACTTGGGCTGTTCGGATTCGCCCAGGACGACGAGGCCGCCGCCCGCGCGCACCCAGGCCTCGACGGCGTCGAGCTCGGCGGGGGAGAGCTGCGGCGCGCCGCCGCCCGGAACGGTGCGCTCCCACTCGGGCTCGGAGGGGTGCGCGATCACGAGGACATGCGCCCCGGCGAGCGTCGCGGCGTCGAGCGGGCCCGCGACGTGCGGCGTGACGGCGAAGTCCTGGCCGCGCAGGAGGTCCGCGGCGTCGGCGTAGGAGACGTCCCCGGGATGGGCGGGCTGCATCTCGCGGGCGAGCTCGCGCCGGGTCGTCCAGGACTGGGAGTGCGACTCGTCGAAGACGACGCGGACGGGCTGCGCGGAGGGCATGGGCGGAATGCTAATCGGGCGCCGGACGGCAATCGATGCCGATCTGCACCGACTTCGTGCAAGATGTCGACGCATGGACGCGCTCGACCGCACGATTCTGTCGTTGCTCGTGGAGGACGGGCGCCGGACGTACGACGAGATCGCCGGGCGGGTGGCGCTCAGCGCGCCCTCCGTGAAGCGCCGGGTGGACCGGCTGCGGGCCAGCGGCGCGCTGCAGGGCTTCACCGCGGTGGTGGACCCGGCGGCGATGGGCTGGGCGACCGAGGCGCTCGTCGAGCTCTTCTACGCGCCCGGGACGACCCTCGACCGGGTCGGCGCCTCGCTGCGCAAGCGGCCCGAGGTCATCGAGGCGTGGAGCGTCACGGGGGAGGCTGACGCGATCGCGCGGGTGCGGACGGTCGACAACGCGGACCTCGAGCGGCTCATCATGGACCTGCAGCGCGACGGCCTCGTCGTGCGCACGCGGTCGCAGATCGTCATGTCGCGGCTCGTCACCCGGCCCACGGCGGCGGCCCGAGCCGAAGCATGAGCGCGAGCGGGCCACCACGGACGCCCGACGGTCACGCTTGCGCCCTCGGCGAGCTCGCGGCCGTCTTCCTCGGCGGCGCCGTCGGCGCGCTGCTGCGCGTCGGCCTCGGCGAGGTCCGGCCCCCCGAGCCGGGCACGGTCCCGTGGGCGACGTTCCTCGCGAACGTCGTGGGCTGCGCGCTCCTCGGGGCGGTGCTCTCCGCCACCGCGAAGGCACCCGGCCCCTCCGGGAGCCCGGCGCGAAGCCTCCTCGGCCCCGGCTTCTGCGGGGCGCTGACGACGTTCTCGGCCTTCCAGGTGGAGCTCGTCGAGCTCCTCGCCGACGGCGACGCGGCGCTCGCCGTGGGCTACGCCGCGCTCAGCCTGCTCCTGGGGCTCGCGGCGTTCGCCGCGGGCCGGCGGCTCGCCGCGTGAGCGCGCTCGTCTGGGTTGGCGTCGCGCTCCTGGGCGGCCTGGGCGCCGTGGCCCGCGTGGTGCTCACGCGCACCTGGGGCGGCCCGGGGCGCGGCACGCTCGCGGTGAACCTCGTGGGGTCCTCCGCGGTCGGCCTGCTCGTCGGCGCGGGGGTCGGCGGGGACGCGCTGCTCCTCCTGGGCGGCGGCCTCCTCGGGGCCTTCACGACCTTCTCGACCTGGGTCGCAGAGGTCCACGATCGGCGTTCGCCCGGGCTGCTCGCCGGGGCCCTCCTCCTCGGCCTCGGCGCGGCGGCGCTCGGCCGGGTGATCGGCTTGACGCTGTGATGGGCAGGACGAGGGGGTCCCACAGCGTTCCCGATCGAAGGAGATCCACATGACCCAGGTCACCGGCGTCGCCACCGTCTGGCTCCCCGTCACCGACATGCAGCGCGCCGTCGGCTTCTACGCCGACACCCTCGGCCTGAGCGTCACGCAGCAGGAGGACGAGTGGGCCGAGCTGAAGGCCGACGGCCTCACGATCGGCCTGAACGCCCGCGACGAGGAGTCCCCGGCAGGGGACGGCGGCGCGGTCGTCGCCTTCAAGCCGAGCGATGAGCTCGAGCAGGCCGTCGAGGCCCTCGGCGCCAAGGGCGTCCAGTTCAACGACGGCATCTCGGACCACCCGTGGGGCCGCATCGCGAACTTCCGCGACCCCGACGGCAACGCGCTGCAGCTCTACACGCCGCCGACGTAGGCGACGCTAGGCCGAAGCGGTGCGGGCGATGACCTCGATCTTGCGATCGGGCCCCATCGCCAGCGCCAGGTCGCCCGTCAGCAGCGCGATGAGCTCGTCGCCGATGAGCTCCCGCCGCCAGCCCTGCAGCGTGCGGACCTCCGGAAGCGGCGCGTCGTCGCGCACCGCCAGGACGATGCGCTGCAGGTCCGCGCGGGCGGCCATGAGCTCGTAGGCGAGGTCGTTCTCGAGCGCCCGGGTGCGCACGAGCGCCTCGGCGAGCGCGATGAGCGGCGCGTCCTCGGGCTCCGGCTGCGCGGGCCGCTCGTACGTCGAGGGAATCGGCGGCCGCTCGCGGCCGCGCTCCACCGCGGCGATGATGTCCGGCCCGCGGCGCCGCAGCGTGCCCTCGTGGAGGCCGCGGATCTGCGTGAGGCGCTCGGCCGACTTCGGCCGGCGCTTGGCGATCTCGACGAGGGTCGCGTCCTGCAGCACGCTCGAGACGGGGCGGTCGGCCTGCTGGGCGGCCTCCTCGCGCCACACGACGAGCTCGCGGGCCACGGCGCGGATCGCGGGCTCGAGCGCGCCGACACGCGGCAGCTTCTCGAAGATCGTGTCGGGGTCGCGGTCGTCGCGGATGCCCTCGAGGAACTTGCACTCCTCGGTCGCCCACTGCAGGCGGCCCATGCCGTCGAGGCGCTCCTGGAGCTTCGTGGCGAGCTGGAGGATGTGGAGCACGTCCTCGCGGGCGTACTCGACCTGCTCCGGGCTCAGGGGGCGCGCGTCCCACTTCGTGAAGCTCGCGGACTTCCGCAGGCGCACGCCGAGGATCTCGTTCAGGAGCGGCTCGTAGCCGAGCTGCGCGCGGAGGCCCGCGAAGCCCGCGGCGACCTGCGTGTCGAAGATGTTCGTGAGCTCGGTGCCCCAGACGCGGCGCAGGAGCGCGACGTCCTGGCGGCCCGCGTGCAGGACGATCTCGACCGACGGGTCGGCGAGGACCTCGGCGAGCGGGTCGGCGTCGAAGCCGTCGTCCACGAGCGGGTCGAGCACGGTGACCTGCGAGGCGCCGTCCTCGTCGAGGACGACGACCTGGACGAGGCAGAGCAGGGGCCGGTACCGGCCCTCCCCGACGAACTCGGTGTCGATGCCGAGGCGCCCGGTCTCGCGGGCGCGTGCAGCGATGGCGGCGGTGTCCACGGGCATCGCGTGGTGACCCTAGCCGGAGTGGCGGGACGCCAGCGCCGCGGGATCGAAGCGGGCGACGAGGTCCGTGGGCTCCAGGCGCTCGGCGGGTCCCTGCAGGCCGACCGATGCCGCGAGCTCCCCGCGGACGTCCGCCGCGGGCTGGCCGAGCGCCGCGCGGTCGGCGAGGGTCACCGCGCCGTGGCGCTTGGCGAGCCGGCGGCCGTCCTCCCCGAGCACGAGTGGGACGTGCGCGTACGCGGGCGGCGCGCCGTAGCCGAGCGCCTCATGGAGCCAGGCCTGGCGCGGGGTCGCCTCGAGGAGGTCGGCGCCCCGGACGACCTCGCCGACGCCCTGCTCGTGGTCGTCGACGACCACCGCGAGGTTGTACGCCCAGTCGCCGTCCGTGCGCTTGAGGACGAGGTCGTCGACCTGCCTCGTGACGGGGCCGAGGAGCTGGTCGACCACCGTGACCTCGGCGCCCCCGGCGCGCACGCGCAGCGCCGCCGGGCGCCCCGACCGCTCC
>JAOPZO010000065.1 GCA_025964065.1 Solirubrobacterales bacterium
GGGGCCGTCGGCACGGGCTCCATCCGCGGCATGCCGGAGCTCCGGGCGCTCCGGGCGGCGGGCGTCGCGCTCTGGCCGTGGGACGACGCCCGGGCGCCCATGGCGCTCGAGGTCTACCCACGGCTCCTGACGGGCGCGGTGGTGAAGTCGCGCGCGGAGGCCCGCGAGGCCTACCTCGCGGACGACCCGCGGGTGCCGCGCGGGCTCCTCGCGGCGGCGACCGCCTCGGAGGACGCGTTCGACGCGGCGGTCAGCGCGCTCGAGATGGCCGCGCGGCTTCCCGAGCTCCTCGCCCTCCGCAGGAGCACGGACCCCGTCACGCGCCTGGAGGGCGCGATCTGGGTCCCGGGATCTCGTGGGTCGTGACCCACCGCCCGGGTCACCGCGCACCGCATTCCCGACCCGCGCTCAGACCGGCACGACCCCGTGCCGCTTCCACGGCCGCTCGACGACCTTGCCCTCAGCCATCTCGAGCGCGCGGCAGATCGTCGGCCGCGTCTCGCGCGGGTCGATGACGTCGTCCACGAGGGCGTTCCGTGCGGCGACGTGGACGTCGATGAGCCCGCGGTAGGCGGCGATGAGCTTCGCCTTCTCGGCCACGGGGTCCTCCGCCGCCTCGACCTGCTTGCGGAACACGATCTCGACCGCGCCCTCCGCGCCCATGATCGAGATCTCCGCGCTCGGCCACGCCACGATGAGGTCGGGCTCGTAGGCCCTGCCGTTCATGACGTAGTAGCCCGCGCCGTAGGCCTTGCGCAGCACCACGGTGACCTTCGGGACCGTCGCCGCCGCGACCGCGTGGAGCATCTTCGCCCCGTGGCGGATGATGCCGCCCGCCTCGACCTTCGTGCCGACCATGAAGCCCGGCACGTCCATGAGGAACACGAGCGGGATCCCGAACGCGTTGCAGAGGTTGACGAAGCGCGCGGCCTTGTCGGCCGAGTCGTTGTCGAGGATGCCGCCGAGGTGCTTGGGCTGGTTGGCGACGATCCCCGCGGGGCGCCCGTCGAAGCGCGCGAAGCCCGTGACGATCGTCTTCGCCCACTGGGGCTTGAGCTCGAAGAACTCACCGTCGTCGACGATCGCGTCGAGAACCGCGTGGATGTCGTACGGCTTGCGGTTCGACGCCGGCAGCACGTCGAGCAGCCCCTCCTCGCGGCGGTCGATCGCGTCCGTCGCGGTGCGGCGCGGCGGCGCCTCGAGGCAGTGGGAGGGGAAGAACGAGAGGTAGTCCTTGATCGCCTGGATGCACTCCTCGTCCGAGCCGACCTCGAGGTCCCCCACCCCCGACTTGCGGCAGTGCACGCGGGAGCCGCCGAGCTCCTCCTGGGTGACGTCCTCGCCGACCGCCGCGCGCACGAGGTGCGGGCCCGCGAGCGCCATGGAGCCGCGGCCCTTGACCATCGGGCAGAAGTCCGCGAGCCCCGGGATGTAGGCGGTGCCCGCGGCGCAGGGGCCCATGAGCGCGGCGACCTGCGGGATGACCCCGCTCGCGACGACCTGCTCCTGGAAGAGGTGGCCCGTGCCCGCGAAGAGCGAGCCGACCGACTCCTGGATGCGGCCGCCCGCCGAGTCGAGCAGCCACACCATCGGCATGCGCTTCGTCAGCGCGAGCGAGCGCAGGCGCGAGACCTTGTGCTCGCCCGTCGTCCCCATGGAGCCCGCCATGACCGTGAAGTCGTAGGCGCAGGCGGCGACGAGCCGCCCGTCGACCTTCCCCCACCCCGTGACGACGCCGTCGGCCGGCGCCTCCTTGGCCTCCATGCCGCGCACGGAGTGGTGGATGCCCGCGTGGATGCCCAGCTCGGTGAACGCGCCGTCGTCGAAGAGCAGCGCGAGCCGCTCGCGCGCCGTGAGCTTCCCGGCCTCGTGCTGGCGCGCGATCCTTGCCTCGCCCCCGCCGAGCGCGGCGGCCGCGCGCCGCTCGGCGAGCTCCTCGACCAGCGGGCGCAGCAGGGAGGTCACGGGCTCTTCGGCGGCGGACATGAACCCGATTCAACACGACCGGGCGGTCGTGTGCCGTGGCCGACGCCTCAGCGGTCGACGAGCGGCTGGAGCGCCGCCCAGATCGCCTCGACGTGCGCGGGGTGCGCGCTCGTCACCTCGAGACCGATGACCTCGGAGCCCGCGGCGAGGCCCTCGAGGACGTCCTGCAGCTCCTCGAAGCTCCAGCCCTGGGGCGACGGGAACGTGGCGGGAAGGACCATGGGGTCGAGCACGTCGAGGTCGAGGTGCACGAAGACCGGGAGGTCTGCGAGCGCCTCGGGCCCCTCGGGCCGCCCGACGCCGTGGGTGTCGAGGAGCACGCGCTCGCCCCCGTCGACGTCGCGCACGCCGAGCATCGCGACCCGCGCGGGGTCGACCCCGGCACCGAAGCCGCTGTCCCACAGCCCGCACGCGGCGGCGAGCGGCATGCCGCCGAGGAAGCCGCTCGGCGAGGTGTCGGGCGTGTTGAAGTCCGCGTGCGCGTCGATCCAGCAGATCCACGCGTCGGGCCGGTGGCGCACGACGACGGGGAGCGTGGAGACCGCGATGGAGCAGTCGCCCGCGAAGAGCAGCGGGAAGCGCCCGGCGGTGAGCGCGTCGTCGACCTGGCCGCCCGCCTCGAGCAGGCAGCCGCGCGAGGCCACGAGGTCCTCCTTCCAGCCCAGGGCCTGCGGCGTCGCCGGGGAGCCGACCTGCCGCGCGCCCGCGAGCTCGGACAGGGCGACGGCGCCGAGCGCGCCCTCCGGCGTCCGGTCGGAGGTGCGGCAGAGGAGCGCCGTGGCCGCGAGGTCGCTCACCGGCCCGTCCAGACCGGCTCGCGCTTCTCGAAGAACGCCTTGACGCCCTCCTGGATGTCCTCGGTGGCGAAGGCGATCGTGAGCTGGGAGCGCAGGAAGTCCCAGGCCTCCTCGAGCGCCATGTCCTGCTGGCGCCACATGGCGTCCTTGCCGAGGCCCATGAGCAGCGGGGACTTCCCGGCGAGCCGGGCGGCCCAGTCGGCGACGGCGGCGTCGAACTCCGCGGCCGGGACGACCTTGTTCACGAGGCCGATCCGCTCGGCCTCCGCGGCGTCGAGGCGGTCGCCGAGCAGCAGGAGCTCCGTCGTCTTCTTGCGCCCGACGTTGCGGTAGATCAGCGCCATGATCATGAACGGGAAGACCCCCACGTTGATCTCGGGGGTGCCGAACGTCGCGGCGTCCGAGGCGACGACGAGGTCGCACGCGAGCGCCAGGCCGAGCGCCCCGGCGAGGCAGTGGCCGCCGGCCGCGCAGATCGTGGGCTTCCCGAGGGTGCCGATCGCGCGGAAGAGCTCCGGGAAGCGCGCGGTCCCCTCGTGCTTGTGCACGAGCGGCACCTCCGCGGCGAAGCCCGCGAGGTTGCCGCCGCTCGAGAAGACCTTCGGGTGGGTCGACGCGAGGACGCAGACGCGGACCCCGGGGTCCTCCCCTGCCCGGCGGAAGGCGGCGATCAGGCCGTCGAGCAGCTCGTCAGAGAGCGCGTTGCGCGTGTCGGGCTGGTCCATCGCGATGGTCGCGACGCCGTCGGCGACCGCGTAGGAGACGAGTTCCGGGCTCACGGCGCGTGACCCTACCCCGGAGCAGGGCGGCCGCGCCCGCCGCGCCCCGAGTAGGAAGTGGACAGTGCCACTGTTCACTTCTGGCCGGGATGTCGGTACCGTCGGCGACATGGCCTCCTCCGACGCAGTCCTCAAGCCCGATCACGGCACCCGGCAGAAGCACTTCATCTTCACGGAGGAGCACGAGCGGCTTCGCGAGTCGATCGGCTCCTACGTGACGAAGGAGCTCCGCCCCCACGCCGAGGAGTGGGAGGAGGCGAAGTGGTTCGACTCCGCGGTCTTCCCGCGCATGGGCGAGCTCGGCTTCCTGGGCCTGAGCTACCCCGAGCAGTACGGCGGGCAGGGCGGCGACTACTTCTGCAACCTCGTGCTCGCCGAGGAGATCACGAAGGCGGAGTGCGGCGGCCTGGCGATGGGCATCGCGGTCCACACGGACATGGCGACGCCGCCCGTGCACCTCTTCGGGACCGAGGAGCAGAAGCAGGAGTACCTCGTGCCGTCGATCAAGGGCACGAAGATCTCGTGCCTCGGCATCACGGAGCCCGACGCGGGCTCGGACGTCTCCGGCATCAAGACCCGCGCGGTCAAGGACGGCGACGAGTACGTCATCAACGGCGCGAAGACGTACATCACGAACGGCCACCGCGCCGACTACATCGTCCTCGTCACGAAGACGGACGACACCGCGGGCTACGACGGCTTCACGCTCTTCCTCGTCGACATGGACACGCCCGGGGTGATCCGCGAGAAGAAGCTCGAGAAGCTCGGGATGCACGCGTCGGACACCGCGCTGCTCGCGTTCCAGGACGTCCGGGTGCCCGAGAGCGCGGTCCTCGGCCAGGTCGGCAAGGGCTTCTACCACATCATGTGGGAGCTCCAGGGCGAGCGGCTGATCGGCGCCGCGGGCTGCGTCGCGGGCGCCGAGCTGTGCATGGAGAAGACGCTGAAGTACGCCATGGAGCGCACGGCCTTCGGGCGCCAGATCGGCAAGTTCCAGGTGACCCGCCACAAGTTCGCCGAGATGGCGACGAAGATCGAGGCGGCCCGGCAGATGGTCTACACGACCGCCTGGCGCTTCGACAACGGCGAGTACCCCGTCCGCGAGATCTCGATGGCGAAGCTCTACGCCTCGCGCATCGCCGTCGAGGTCGCCGACGAGTGCATCCAGATCCACGGCGGCGCGGGCTACATGAAGGAGTACGGCGTCGAGCGCGTCTGGCGCGACATGCGCCTGAACCGGATCGGCGCCGGCACGGACGAGATCATGCTCGACGTCATCGGGCGCTCCTACGGGCTCTGAGAGGGTTCCCGCCGTGAGCCCCTTCGTGGCGGATGTGCAAACGGCCTACGCCGTTCCCGACGGCCCCGCGATCGACCTCGGTCGCGGCGTCCTCGACGGCACGCTCCACCGGGACGCGGCGGTGCGGGTGCCGCTGTCCATGATCACCCGCCACGGGCTCATCGCGGGCGCGACGGGCACCGGGAAGTCGCGGACGCTCCAGGGGCTGGCGGAGCAGCTGAGCGCCGCGGGCGTGCCGTGCCTGGTCACCGACGTGAAGAGCGACATGGGCGGGCTGAGCGCCCCGGGCGACCCGGGCTCGAAGGCCGAGTCGCGCGCGGCGGAGCTCGGGATGCCGTGGGCGCCCGCCGCGTTCCCGGTGGAGTTCCTCGCGCTGGGCGGGATCGGCCCGGGCGTGCCGGTCCGTGCGACGCTCAGCGACTTCGGGCCGCAGCTGCTGGCCAAGGTCCTCGGGGCGAACGAGACCCAGGAGCAGTCGCTCCAGCTCGTCTTCCACTACGCGGACACGAAGGGGCTGCCGCTCCTCGACCTGAGCGACCTGCGCGCGCTCCTCACGTTCCTCGACTCCAAGGCCGGGAAGGCGGAGCTCGAGGGGATCGGCGGGCTCTCCGGCGCGACGGTCGGCGTGCTGCTCCGCTCGCTCGTCGGCCTGGAGATCGGCGGGGGGAACGAGCTCTTCGGCGAGCCGCAGCTCGACGTCGCGGACCTGATGCGGGTCGCGCCCGACGGGCGCGGGGTGATCTCCTGCCTGGAGCTCGCCGCCGTGCAGGACAAGCCGCAGCTCTTCTCCACCGCGCTGATGTGGCTGCTCGCCGAGCTCTTCGAGGCGCTCCCGGAGGCCGGCGACCTGCCGAAGCCGAAGCTCGTCTTCTTCCTCGACGAGGCGCACCTGCTCTTCGCCGACGCGACGCCCGCGTTCGTCCAGTCCGTCGTGCAGACCGTGCGGCTCATCCGCTCGAAGGGGGTCGGCGTGTTCTTCATCACGCAGACGCCGAAGGACATCCCCGGCGACGTGCTCGGCCAGCTCGGCAACCGGGTGCAGCATGCGCTCCGCGCGTTCACGCCGGACGACGCGAAGGCGCTGAAGGCGACCGTCGGGACGTTCCCGAAGAGCCCGTACTACGACCTCGAGGAGCTGCTCCCGGCGCTCGGGATCGGCGAGGCCCTCGTGACCGTCCTCTCGCCGAACGGCGTGCCGACGCCCGTCGTGCACACGCGGGTCAGCGCGCCCGTCTCGAGGATGGCGCCGCCCGACGACGTCGCCGCGGTGGCCCATGCCTCGCCCCTGTGGGGCAAGTACGGCACCCGGACGGAGGCCGAGAGCGCCCGTGAGCAGCTCGCCGCGCGCGTGGAGGCCGCCACGGCGCCGCCGCCCGCCCCGCCGGCGCCG
>JAOPZO010000075.1 GCA_025964065.1 Solirubrobacterales bacterium
AGCTCTCGCCGCACCTGCGCTGGGGCACGCTCTCCCCGCGCCTGGCGGAGGAGGCGCTCCTCTCGCAGGACGGCAAGGGGCCTGCGGCGCTCCGGCGCCAGCTCGCCTGGCGCGACTTCAACGCGCACCTGCTGCTCGCCCACCCGAACAGCCTCCGGACCGGCCTGCGCGGGCGGGAGCTCCGCTGCGACGACGCCCCGGAGCGGCTTGCGGCCTGGCAGGAGGGGCGCACCGGGTACCCCCTCGTCGACGCCGGGATGCGGCAGCTCGCGCGGCAGGGCTGGATGCACAACCGGGCGCGGATGCTCACCGCGTCCTTCCTCGTGCACGACCTGCACCTGCACTGGCGTACGGGGGAGGAGCACTTCGCGCGGCTCCTCTACGACGGCGAGCCCGCGCAGAACAGCCTGAACTGGCAATGGGTCGCGGGGGTCGGCGCCGATCCCGGCGAATTCCTCCGGGTGTTCAACCCGACGACGCAGGCGCGCGAGTTCGACCCCGACGGCACGTACATCGCCCGCTGGGTTCCCGAGCTCGCGCGGCTTCCGGCCGCCCTGCGCCTCGAGCCGTGGGCGGCGCCGCTCGACCTCGAGTCGGCGGACTTCGTGCCGGGTCGGGACTACCCCGCGCCCATCGTCGACCACGCCGTGGAGCGCCGCGAGGCGCTCGCGCGCTTCGCCGGGGAGGTCGTCCCGTGAGCGCGCGTCGGCACGTGCCGTGGCTCGCTGCTCGCGCTGCTCGCGGCGGCCGTCGCGCGCGAGGAGCTCCGTGACGGGAAGTCGCGCCGGGAGTAGCGTTGCGGCGCCACCGATGACTTCGGGTCGCCGGGGCCGTCTGACTCCCATGACCGCAACACTCGCCATCGAGGCCGAGGGCCTCCGCAAGGACTTCGGGGACACCCGCGCCGTCGACGGGGTGGACCTCCGGGTCGCCCGGGGCGCCGTCTACGGCGTCCTCGGCCCGAACGGCGCCGGGAAGACGACCACGATCCGCATGCTCGCGACCCTGCTGCGCCCCGACGGCGGGAGCGCCCGGGTGCTCGGCCACGACGTCGTCCGCGACGCCGACGCCGTCCGCGAGCGCATCAGCCTCACCGGGCAGCTCGCCTCGGTCGACGAGGACCTCAGCGGCCCGGAGAACCTCGTCCTGCTCGCGCGCCTGCTCGGGTACTCGCGGCCCCGGTCCGCGGCGCGCGCCGAGCAGCTCCTCGACGCCTTCGGCCTCGCGGAGGCCGGCGGCCGGCTCGTGAAGCACTACTCGGGTGGCATGCGCCGCCGGCTCGACATCGCCGCGAGCATCGTCGTGACGCCCGAGCTGATGTTCCTCGACGAGCCGACCACGGGCCTCGACCCCCGCTCGCGCAACCAGGTCTGGGACATCGTCCGCGCGCTCGTCGGCCAGGGCACGACCGTCCTGCTCTGCACCCAGTACCTCGACGAGGCCGACCAGCTCGCGGGCCGCATCGCGGTCATCGACCAGGGGAAGGTCATCGCCGAGGGGACGCCGTCGCAGCTCAAGGCGTCCGTCGGCAGCGGCTCCCTCCAGGTCCGGCTGCTCGACGAGGACCAGCGCCCCGCCGCCCAGCGGCTCCTGGCCGAGCGCCTCGACGCGCCCGTCCAGCTCGAGGGCGATCCCGCCGCCCTCTCCGTGAACGTCGCGGACGCCGAGCGCGCGACCGACGCGCTCGCCGAGCTCGCCCGCGAGGGGATCGGCGTCGCGGGCTTCTCGCTCGGCCAGCCGAGCCTCGACGAGGTGTTCCTCGCGCTCACCGGCCACGCCACCACCCGGGAGGAGGTCCCCGCATGAGCACCACCGCGCCCGACGCGCCCGTCACCCCCGTGAGCGAGGTCGCGCTCCACGCCGCGCTCGCCTCCGGGACGCGGCCCCCGCGGCCCAGCACGGTCTCCGTCGTCCTGACGTTCGGCTGGCGCGGGATGCTCAAGATCCGCCACGTCCCCGAGCAGCTGCTCGACGTGACGATCACCCCCGTCCTGTTCCTGCTCATGTTCACGTACCTCTTCGGCGGCGCCGTCGAGGGGAGCACGAGCGACTACCTGCAGTTCCTGCTTCCCGGGATGCTCGTGCAGTCCGTCCTGTTCACCGCGGTCTACTCCGGGGTGACGCTGAACACGGACATGACGAAGGGCGTCGTGGACCGCTTCCGCTCCCTGCCCGTGTGGCGGCCCGCGCCGCTCGTGGGCGCCGTGCTCGGCGACGCGGTCCGCTACGCGCTCGCCGCCACGGTGGTCGTGGTCCTCGGGCTCGTCATGGGCTTCGACGCGGGCGGCGGCGCGGGCGGCCTGCTCGCCGGCATCGCGCTCGTCGTGGTGTTCGCGTTCGCGCTCTCGTGGGTGTTCACGACCCTCGGGCTCGTCATGCGCACGCAGAGCGCGGTGATGAACGCGGGCTTCATGGCGCTCTTCCCGCTCATCTTCCTGAGCAACATCTTCGTGCGGCCCGAGACGCTCCCACGGGGGCTCGAGGCGTTCGTGGACCTGAACCCGATCTCGCACCTGACGACCGCGGTCCGCGGCGTCATGGCGGGGGCGGCGGAGTCCGGGGACGTCGGCCTCGTCCTGCTCGAGGCGGCCGTGCTCGTCGCGGTCTTCGCGCCGCTCACCGCCCGGCTCTACGGCGCCAAGGGGTGACGCGGCGCGCCCGAGCCCCCCGGGAACGGGTAGTCCTTCCGGGGTGATCGCCCCCCGCTCGCCCGCGGCGCAGGCCGCCGTGGCCGCCCACTACGACGGCCTGGACGCCTACTACCGCGAGCTGTGGGGGGAGCACGTCCACCACGGGCTGTGGTCCGGTCCGAGCGACGACGCCTCCGTGGAGGTCGCGACCCGCGGCCTCGCGGAGTACGTCATCGGCCTCGCGCGCGTGCGGCCCGGCGACCGCGTCATCGATGTGGGCTGCGGCTACGGCGCGACCTCCCGGCTCCTGGCCCGCGAGCACGGTGCGCGGGTGACCGGCATGACGCTCTCCGCCGCCCAGGCCGCCTACGCGCGGTCCGTCGGCGGGCGCCCGGGCGACCCGGAGGTCCTGGTGCGCGACTGGCTCGAGAACGGCCTCGAGGACCAGGAGGCCGACGCCGTCGTCGCGATCGAGTGCCTCTCGCACATGCCGGACAAGCCGCGGGTGTTCGCCGAGGTCGCACGGGTGCTCAAGCCGGGCGCGCGCGTCGTGCTCACGGACTGGCTCGCCTGCTCGGAGCGACGCGGGTGGCGCGACCGGCACGTGCTCGAGCCCATCTGCGCCGAGGGCCGTCTTCCGAGCATGCACACGGTCCGGGAGTACGGCGCGCTCATGGCCGACGCCGGCCTCGAGGTCGTGCGCTTCGAGGACCTCTCGCGCCACGTGAGCCGCACCTGGCCCATCATCGTCCGCCGCATGGTCGCCCGGGCCGCCCGCGACCCCGAGGCACGGCGCTTCCTCCGCGACCGCCTGCAGGAGGATCGCGTCTTCGCCCTCACCGTGCCGCGCATCATGGCCGCGTACACCACCCGCGCCATGGTCCAGGGCCTCTTCGTCGCCCGGAAGGCCTGAGCGCGTGCGGGTCCTGCTCGTCGGCGGCGGGGACCTGGCGCGCGAGGTGGCCGCCGCCCTGAAGGCGCAGGGAGCCGAGCACGTCCACCTCGAGGAGCCCGACGAGACCGAGGTCCGCGAGGCGCTCGGCGGGGGCGGCGCCTTCGATCGGGTGGCGGTCGTCTCCCGCGACGACGCCGTCGCGCTCCGGATGGCGCTGCTCGTGCGCTACGAGGACCCGGACGTCGGCCTGCTCGTGACGCTCTTCGACCCCACGGCCGCCGAGCAGCTGAGGAAGGCCGACCCGGAGGTGGAGGTCACCTCGATGGCCGGGATCGTCGCGCCGTCGCTCGCCGGGCCGTGCCTGGGCGAGGACGTCGTCGCCGTGCGGGAGGGGGACGGGGGCCCGTACGAGGTGCGGATCGAGGACGGGCGCCTGCGCGAGGAGCCGCTCGTCCCGCCGGACCGCGGCAGCACCGTGCTGACGCTCCTCTCGGCGCTCGCGCGGCCCTACGACAAGAGCGCCGCGCTCCTCGTCTACGGCTTCCTCGGCCTGCTCGCCGTGCTCGTCGCGGAGACGGTCGGCGCGATGCTCGTCCTCGAGCAGGGCGTCATCGACGCGTTCTACGGCTCGACCAAGACGCTCGTCACCGTCGACCCGAACGACGGCGTCGCCGACGGGCCCGAGGGCTTCAAGCTCTTCACCGCGGTCCTCATGCTCCTCGCGCTCTTCTTCGAGGCGCTCTTCACCGCCGGGATCGTCAACCGCCTCATCGACAGGCGCCTGACGGGCTGGGTCGGCCGGCGCTCCGTGCCGCGCCGCAACCACGTCGTGGTCGTCGGGCTCGGCAAGGTCGGCCTGCGGCTCTGTGAGCTCCTGCGCGCGGTCGGCGTCCGGATCGTCGCCGTCGACGACCAGGACGACGGGGAGGACGTCGGCGTCGCCCGCGAGGCCGGGATCCCGGTGGTCATCGGCCGTGGGGCGGACCCGTCGCTGCTCCGGCGCCTCGCGCTCGGGCAGGCCTGCGCGCTCGCCGCGGTCACCTCTGACGACCTCGAGAACCTCAGGATCGCGATGGCCGCGCGGGCGATCGCGCCCGACCTGCGGATCGTGCTGCGCGCGGGGGACGGGCACCTCGCGAACGAGACCCGCTCGCTGCTGGGGCTCGGCGTGGTGCGCGACGTCCACCAGATCGCCGCCACGCTCCTGGCCGCCCGCGCCACGGGCGCGCCGGTGCGCTCCGTCCTCTGCCACGAGGACGCCGCGCACCTCGTCCACGAGGACGGCCGGCTCGAGCGCGCGGCCGTCCTGGGGACGAGCGTGTAGCTCCCGGCCTCAGCCGTGGGGCCGGAAGACGACCTTGAAGGTGTCGTCCGTCTTGTCCTGAAACGCCTTGTAGGCGCCCGGGGCCTCGGTGAGCGGCACGTGGTGGGAGGCGAAGTCGTCCACGCCGAGCGGGTCGGCCGTGCCCTCGAGCAGCGGCATGATGTCGTCGACCCAGCGCTTCACGTTCGCCTGCCCCATGCGGATCTTCACCTGCTTGTCGAAGAGCCGCAGGAGGTTCATCGGGCTCGCCGCGCCGCCGTAGACGCCGGACAGCGAGATCGTGCCGCCGCGCATGACGAGCTCCGTGGCCATGTTGATGACCTCCATGCGATCGATGCCGGCCTCCGTGAAGACCTTGCGCGCGAGGACGTCGGGCAGGAGGCCCGCCGCGGTCTGGGCGACCTTCGCCCCCGTGGAGCCGTGCGCCTCCATGCCGACCGCGTCGATGACGGCGTCCGGGCCACGCCCGCCCGTGACCTCGCGGACCGCGGCGATGACGTCGTCCACGTCGTTCAGGTCGAACACCTCGATGCCGTCGCGCCGCGCCCGGGCGACGCGGTCGGGCACGAGGTCGATGCCGATGACCCGGTTGCCGAGGTGCTTCGCGATCCGCGCGCTCATGAGCCCGATGGGCCCGAGGCCGATGACGGCGATGGTCCCCTGGCCGGGCGTGTCGGTGTACTGCACGGCCTGCCACGCGGTGGGGAGGACGTCGGAGAGGAACAGGAAGCGGTCGTCGCTCGGGCCCTCCGGCACCTTGATCGGCCCGAAGTGCGCCTGGGGGACCCGCAGGTACTCCGCCTGCCCGCCCGCGACCTGCCCGTAGAGCTTCGTGTAGCCCAGGAACGCGGCACCCGAGCCGTACTCGTGGACCTGCGTCGTCTCGCACTGGGACATGAGGTGCTTGTCCTTGCACATGAAGCACTGCCCGCAGGAGATGTTGAACGGGATGACGACGCGGTCGCCGGCCTTGATGTGGGTGACCTCCGCGCCGACGTCCTCGACGATGCCCATGGGCTCGTGCCCGAGGATGTCGCCCGCGTCGAGGAACGGACCGAGGACCTCGTAGAGGTGGAGGTCGGAGCCGCACAGGCCGCTCGAGGTGACCTTGATGATCGCGTCGGTGGGGAGTTCGATGGTGGGGTCGGGGACGGTGTCCACGCGGACGTCGCGCTTGCCGTGCCAGGCGAGGGCCTTCATGGGTGGTTCCCTTCGTCGTCGGTGCCGGCCGCGAGGGCGACCATGAGGCGTCGGCTACCCGTGCGCCGACCGCGGGAACGCGGGTGCCGCTCCCCGGACAGCTACGGTCGGGGCATGGGTGCATGGGGAGCCGGGAGCTTCGAGAACGACATCGCGTCCGACTGGGCCGCCGACCTGGCCGACGGCGGCGACCTCGAGATGGTCCGCGCGACGCTCGAGACCGCCGCGAGGTGCCCGCCGGACGAGTACCTCGAGAGCGACGAGGGTGCCGAGGCGCTCGCGGCCGCCGAGGTCGTCGCGGCGGCGATGGGCCGCCCGGTCCGCGCGATCGAGATGGGCACCTCCGGGCCGCACGCGGTCGCCTGGGGCAAGGCGCACGGCGCGGCGGGCAAGCCCGACATGGTCGAGCTCGCGCTGGAGGCCGTCGACCGCGTCGACGGGCCCGAGAGCGAGCTGCAGGAGCTGTGGGCCGCGGAGACCGGCACGGGCGCCGGGGCCTCCTCGCGCGAGTGGTTCTCGGAGGTCGAGGACCTTCGGAACCGCCTGCTGGCCGGCTGAGCTACGCGACCGACACCCGGTAGGAGAAGCGGCGCTCCTGCCCGCCCGCGACGGCCGTCACGAGGATGGTCGCGGCCCGCGCGCGGCGGATCGTGCGGCGCTGGGCGGCGGACAGCCGCAGGTCGAAGGGGGCCGCGCCGTCCTGGGCTAGCCGCAGCGTGCCCAGCCGCAGCGTCGTGCGCTGCACGCGCCCCCTCGCCCGGCTTGTCACGCGCAGCAGCGCGGTGGCCGAGACGGTGCAGCTCGGTGCGTTGCAGACCGCCACGAGGAGGCGGCGGCGCGGGAGCGGCCGCCCGAGGCGCTTGGAGGTCGCCTGCACGAGGCGCACGCCTCCGGGGAGCCTGCTGCCCGGGGCGAGAACCGTCG
>JAOPZO010000087.1 GCA_025964065.1 Solirubrobacterales bacterium
GCGAGCGCGGCGTCGCGCGCCACGGCCTTGTCGCTGCCCAGGAAGCCGTCGGGACCGGGATCCCGAGACCATTCGCAGGAGCCGGCCCAGGAACGGGCGCCGAGGATGTTCGGGTCGCTTCCCATGAGGACGGCCTGCGGCGCCGGGGCGCTGTTCGTGGTGCGGACCGCCTCCATCGCGCCGGACTCGAGCTGGAAGTCGCAGCTCGGGAGCTGCGGGTCGGCGACCGCGACGTGGGTGACGACGGGGTCCTGCTGCTGCCGCCACCCCTCGAGGGCACGGGCCGTCGTGCCGGGATCGAGGACGTTGCGCAGGCCATGTCCCCTACTTCGCGTCGGGGGAGGGGAGCATGGAGCGGCGGTAGTCACGTTCGATCACGCCGTAGCCGATCTCGCCGTCGGGGGCGGTCACCCGCACGGTCCCCTGGGTCACGATCAGGGGGTCGTCCTCGGCGTCGTGGTGGGCGCCGTTGATGTTCTCGTTGGGCTCCAACAGCGTGAGCGTGTAGCCGTGCAGCCACTCGGCGGCGAGCTCCTCGGCGCGGCCGCCCTCGCGGATCAGCGTCACGGTCAGCTGCCGCGGGCTGTGGGTCTCGATGTCGTGGAGGCCGGTGATGCTGACGCCCGTGCCGGTCTCGCAGCGTCCGCCGACCTGGTCGGTGTAGATGCGGTGGTCGACCGTGGCGTCCCGCTTCCAGTTGACCAGGCCGTTGACGACGCGGCCACTTGTGGGGAACACGAAGACGAAGAAGTGCAGGCCGCCGAAGTCAAAGATGTGGCGCGGGCCGCTCGAGTGGTCGCGGTGCGCGACCCCGTCGAGCGTCCACTCGCGGCCCTCGGACACGAGCGTGCCGGCGGTGCGCAGGCCCTGGGTGTGGTGGAACGCCGCCCAGCTGAGGTTGTCGATGCCGAGCGCCCCGTGCATGTCCCACACGGGTGCCGCGGCCTCGAGCGCCACGTCGAAGCGGAACGCACGCGCGCGGCCGCTGCCGACGGGGCCCTCGGCCATACGCGCGAGGTCGGTCGGCTCCCCGGCGCCATCGAACCGCACGCGCCAGCGCTTGAGCGGCTCGACGCATTCGACGCGCAGGTTGCCCGTGGCCGGGCCGCGGTCGTCCTGGGCGCGCCCCCAGGAGCGGTCGACGAGCAGTTCGCCGTCCGGAAGCAGCGCGATGACCTGCCCCCACCACAGGTCCAGGTCCCCAGGCCAACGGCCGATGTGGATGAAGACGCCGACACCCGCCTCGGGGTTCCAGACGTGGAAGTACATCGTCTCGCTCCAGTCCGGCACGTCCGACCGCACCTCGTGCAGCAGGTCGTGCTCCGGCAAGACCCCGAAGGGGTTCTCGCCCCCGAGGATCCGGTGCTCCTTCATCTGCGCCATCCGGTTCTCCCTCTGACCGCTCGCGTCGTCCGCCTTCTGGCCGGAGCGCGCGATGTGGCCGGGTACGTTGTCCGGACGCACCGTACCGGTGCGACAGCGCCCGAGAAGACGTCGCCGCCACGAGCGACGTGCGGGCGAAGTGACCTCGAGCGGACGTCGGTGGCGCCGGCGCCACCGGCTCGCACCGCCTCCGCACCTCGCGAGGGCCATCTGCACCCGTCCGGCTCCTGCGCCGCCGCCTCACCGCAGGCTCACGGAGCCGCGTCATCCTGGGGGGACCGTGCCGCCGCCGCCTGAAGCCCGAACGCAAGACGCCCGCCGCCGTCGCCGGCTGCGGTGGGCGCTTGCGACGCTGATCGTCGTCGTCGTCGCCGGCGGACTCGCCGTCTCCCGCTACGGCCCGCGAACGGCGCCTCCCCCGACGCCGGTCGCCAACCGAGCCTTCACCTCGCCGCCGTCGCCCACCGCCCCCGCGGTCGTCTGGGCGGTCGGCGACGGCGCCGACGGTGGCGACGCGGCGCAGCGGCTCGCTCAGCGCATCGCCGCCGACCGCCCGGCTCGTCTGCTCTACCTCGGAGACGTGTACGAGCGCGGCTCGTCCGAGGACTTCCGCGAGGGCTACGGAACGGTCTACGGGCCGCTCGCCGCAGCGACCGCTCCCACCCCCGGGAACCATGAGTGGCCCGCTCACCGCGACGGCTACGACCCCTACTGGCGCGCACGCACCGGGACGGCGACACCGCCCTGGTACTCCTTCCGCATCGGCGGATGGCGGATCCTCAGCCTCAACAGCGAGGCCCCGCACGGCACGGGATCGGCGCAGCTCGCCTGGCTGCGCCGAGAGCTGCGCCGTGACGCGGGCACGTGCGCCCTCGCGTTCTGGCACCGACCGCTGCAGAGCGCCGGGCGCCACGGCGACCAGGACGACGTCGCGCCGCTGTGGGACGCACTGCGCGGCAAGGCCTCGCTGGTCATCAACGCCCACGACCACGACTCGCAGCGCTTCCGGGCGCGGGACGGCATCGTCGAGTACGTCGCCGGCGCGGGGGGGAAGAGCCGCTACGGGCTCGGGGACGACCCGCGGCTGGCCTTCGGCGACGACGAGCACGACGCCGCGCTGCGCCTGGAGTTGCGCGGTGGCGCGGCGACGCTGGCGTTCGTCTCCTCGGAGGGCGACATCCTCGACCGTTCCACCGTCACCTGCCGGCCTGAGCCCGGGAAACGCACCGGTGCCGGGACGCCCGGGCCGCGGCGCCCGGACGAGACGCCGGAGCGATAGTCGCCGCGATGGCCTGGCCACGCCCACGGGGTGCTCATGTTCCTCGGGCCTTCACGGGATACGGGGTGCGGCGCTGCGCCCCGTCGAGCGGTTCGGCTGCGGCGAGGATCGGTGAGACCGACGTGACGCTCTGGACCAGCGCGCAGGCGGTGCCCGGCCCCGCGCACCGTGCAGCTCCTTCACCGGCCGCTCGACCTCCTCGCCGGCCGCTGCACGCGGTGGGTCGCGAGGTCCGGTCCCCGGCCCGGAGCTCGTCGGTCTCGGTGGTCGGCTGCGTCGATCCAGCGCGAGCAGCTCACCGAAGTCGAAGGGCTTGACGAGGGAGTCGTCGGCGCCCGTGGCCAGGCCCGCGATGCGGTGCTCGGCGGCATCGCGCGCGGTCAGCATGAGGATCGGCGTCGCGAGCGGGACTTCGTCCTCGACGATCAGCACGCGCACGCGCACGCGCACGCGCACGCGGGACGCGTCCCGCCTGCGCCGGACACGGGCCGGCCGCCGTCCGCGCGCAGGCGGTAGCCCGCGCCGCGGACGGTCTCCAGCGAGTCGACGGCAAAGGGTCGGTCGATCTTCTCGCGCAGGTAGCGGACGTATACGTCCACGACGTTCGAGCGGTTCTCGTAGTCGTCGTCCCAGGCATGCTCGATGAGCTGCAGGCGGTCGAGGACGTCGCCCGGGCGGCGCATGAACGTCTGCAGCAGCGCGAACTCCTTGGTGGAGAGCGAGATGTCCCTGGCGCCACGCCGCACGCGCCGGGAGGCGGGATCGAGCACGAGGTCGCCGACGGTGAGCACCGAGGGGCGCTCGACGGGTCCGCGGCGCACCAGGGCGCGCAGCCGGGCGCCGAGCTCGGCGAAGGAGAACGGCTTGTTCAGGTAGTCGTCGGCGCCGCCGTCGAGTCCTGCGACCCGGTCCTCGACGGCGTCGCGAGCGGTGAGCATCAGGATGGGGATCCAGACGCCGTCGGCGCGGAGGCGCCGGCACGTCTCGAAGCCGTCGATGCCCGGGAGCATGACGTCGAGGATGACCGCGTCGTACGCCGTCGAGCCGGCCATCCACAGCGCGTCCTCGCCCTTGATCGCGACGTCGGCGGCCATCCCGTCAGCCATCAGACCCCGCCGGAGGAGGCCCGCCATCTTGATCTCGTCCTCGACGACCAGCACGCGCATGTGCCGCACCGTCCCAGGCCCGGATGAGTGCCGGATGAGCGCCACGGGGCAGGCCCGCCGTCCTCGGCCAGATGCGTGGCGCTCATCGGCGCTCATGGCCGCCTCACGGGCCGTCGGGCGCGGCCCCGCGACGAACGCGACGTGTCGTCGGTGCCGAGGGTCAGGGCACCCGCCGGGGCACGGTCAGTGCGGCGAGCGCACGGCGATGCCGCCGAGCTGGGCTCGGTGCGGGTCGAAGGCCCTGAGCTCGGCCGGCGGCTCACCCGCGTTGAGCCAGCCCGCCAGCGCCGCGCCCACCGACGGCCCCGTCTTGAAGCCCGTGCCGCTCCATCCGCAGCAGCACCAGAGGCCGTCGATGTTCGTCGGCCCGACGAGCGGCAGGCCGTCCGGGGTCATGTCGAGCATCCCGGCGCGCGTGGAGAGCACCCGCGCGCCGGCGGCGCCGGGAAGCCGACGCACGAGCCGCTCCCGTGCGTCCGCGACGAACCCGTCGTCGACAGCCGGGAGGGGCGAGTCCGTGCGCGCCAGCGGCTCATCGGTCCAGGTTCGGCGGCCGACGAGCGTTCCGCCCACCCCGTCCGGGCGCAGGTAGGTCCCGTTCGGCGCGTCGATCACGGCCAGATGCGTCTCGACGTGCCGCTCGAACACCGCGAGCTTCACCGCGGTCGGCTGCAGCGGGAGGTCGAGCCCGACCGTCGCTGCGAGCTCGGCCGAGGCCGCACCGGCGCAGAGCACGGTCCGCCCCGCCTCCAGGACCGCGCCATCGCGCAGGCGGGCGCCCCCTCCGGGCAGCAGCCGCTCGACCGGGCGCCGCTCGTGCATCACGGCGCCGGCGGCAACGGCGGCGCCGGCCAGGGCCGCGCAGGTGAGGGCGGGCGACGCATAGCCCGAGCGCGGCTCCCAGGCGACCGCTTCGGCGTCCTCCACGCGGACGGCGGCATCGATCGACCGGAGCTCGCCCGGGGTGCGCAGCTCGGTCTCGACACCCACCGCCTGGAGCATGGCGATCCGCGCGCCGAGGTCCTCGTGCGGTTCGGGCACGTAGGCGAACCCCGTGCGGGTGAAGCCCGCGGAGGCGCCGTAGCGCTCCTCGAAGGTCTCGAAGTGCTCGAGCCCCTCGAGCGCCAGCGCGGCCGAGGACGCGTCCGCGTAGTGGGTACGGATGAGCGCGCCCGACTGCTGCGTGCTGCGCTGTCCGCCGAGCGGGCCCGCGTCCACGAGCGTCGTCTGCAGCCCGGCCCTCGCGGCGTGGACGGCGAGCGCGAGGCCCGTGATGCCCCCGCCGACGACGAGCAGGTCGCTGCTCACGTTCGGCGGAGGTAGGTGTCCTGCTCGAAGCGCGAGACGCTCCCCATGTACGCACCCCACTCCACGCGCTTGACGGCGATGAACTCGGCGATGGCCTCCTCCCCGATCGCTTCGCGGAGCACCGCGTCGACCTCGAGCGCGTCGAGCGCCTCGGCGAGCGTGCGCGGCAGCGTCTCCGCTCCCAGAGGCGAGGCGACGCCGTCGACGGGCGCGCCGGCGTCGAGGCGCCGCTCCACGCCGTCGAGACCCGCGGCGATGATTCCCGCCAGCGCGAGGTACGGGTTGCACGAGCCGTCGATCGCGCGGTCCTCGAAGCGCCCGGGGCCGGGGACGCGGAGCATGGTCGTCCGGTTGTTGCCACCGAAGACGATCGCGTTCGGGGACCACGTCGCGCCGGAGCTGCCGCCGCCGGAGTGCAGGCGCCTGTAGGAGTTGACGGTGGGCATCGTGAGCGCCGCGAGCGCGCGCCCGTGCGCGAGGACGCCGGCCAGGAACGCGTAGGCGGTCCGGGAGAGTCCGAGCCCGCGCGGGTCGTCCTCCTCGAGGAACGCGTTGGCGCCCTCGAGGTCCAGGCACGAGAGGTGGACGTGCGCGCCCGAGCCGGTCAGCCCGGCCATCGGCTTGGGCATGAAGGTCGCGATGACGCCGTGCGCGTCGGCGATGTCGGCGATCATCGTCCGGAGCAGCATGAAGCGATCGGCCGTGGTGAGCGCGTCGGCGAAGCCGAAGTTGATCTCGAACTGGCCGTTGCCGTCCTCGTGGTCCAGGGCGCTCACGCCCCAGCCGAGCTCCTCCATCATGTCCACCATCGCGGTGACGACCGGCGCGGCGCGCAGCAGCGCCTTGAGGTCGTAGCAGGGCTTGTCGAGGCGGTCGAGCGCGTCAAACGGCTCGAGCCCGCCGTCCGGGGTGGACCGCAGGAGGTAGAACTCGGGCTCGATGCCCACCATGGGCGCGAGGCCCATGGCCGCCGCCCGGTCCTGCACCCGGCGGAGTGTCGCCCGGGCATCCCCCGTGGCGATCTGATCGCCGTCCATCACGGTCGAGAAGGCGATGCCCATCTCGGGCCGGTGCGGCAGGACGGTGAGGGTCGAGGAGTCGGGCACGGCGCGGAACTCCGGGTGCTCGGGGCCGCGGGCGAAGCCGTGGTTGGCGAACGCGGCGAAGCCCGCCCCCGCGCCGGGGCGACAGGTCGCCTCCCAGGCTGCGGCGGGGACGATCTTCGCCTTGGCGGCGCCGTGGACGTCGACCCATTGCACGGCCACGTAGCGCACCCCGTCGGGCAGCGGCTGGAGCACCGCGGGCGTCGCGCTGCTGATCTCGGTGGTCATGCGGGCGTGTCCTTTCCGGGGATCCAGGTCGTGCCCGCGAGGGGGACGCGCGCCATGGCGGCGGCCTCCACCGTGAGCGCGACGAGGTCCTCGGGTTCGAGGTTGTGAAGGTGGGATTTCCCGCAGGCGCGGGCGATGGTCTGCGCTTCGAGCGCGAGGACGCGCAGGTAGTTCGCGATGCGGCGCGCGCCCTCCGCCGGGTCGAGCCGGGCGGCGAGCTCCGGATCCTGCGTGGAGATGCCGGCGGGGTCGCGGCCCTCGTGCCAGGCGTCGTAGGCGCCGGGAACCGTCCCCATCGCGGCGTACTCCTCGGACCACCGGACGCTGTTGTCCCCCAGAGCGATCAGCGCGCCGACGCCGATGGAGACGGCGTCGGCGCCAAGCGCGATCGCCTTGGCCACGTCGGCACCCGTGCGGATGCCGCCCGAGACGATGAGCTGCACGCCCCCGCGGTGGACCCCGAGCTCCTTGAGCGCCTCGACGGCGGGAGGCAGCGCGGCCAGCGTCGGGATCCCGACGTTCTCGATGAAGACCGCCTGGGTGGCCGCGGTACCGCCCTGCATGCCGTCGAGCACGACGACGTCGGCGCCCGCCTTCACCGCCAGGGCGACGTCGTAGTACGGACGCGAGGCCCCCACCTTCACGAAGATCGGCACCCGCCAGCCCGTGATCTCGCGCAGCTCCTGGAGCTTGATCGCGAGGTCGTCCGGACCGGTCCAGTCGGGGTGGCGGCAGGCGCTGCGCTGGTCGATCCCGACGGGCAGGTCGCGCATCGCGGCGACCCGCTCCGAGAGCTTCTGACCGAGGAGCATGCCGCCACCGCCGGGCTTCGCACCCTGCCCGACGACGACCTCGATCGCGTCGGCGCGGCGCAGGTCGTCCGGGTTCATCCCGTAGCGCGACGGCAGGTACTGGTAGACGAGCTTGTCCGACGCCTCGCGCTCCTCGGCCGTCATGCCGCCGTCGCCGGTCGTGGTGCTCGTCCCGACCAGGCTCGCGCCGCGACCGAGCGCCTCCTTGGCGGGGGCGGACAGCGCGCCGAAGCTCATGCCCGCGATCGTCACCGGGATGTCGAGCACGACGGGCTCGCGGGCGTGCCGGGCGCCGAGGACGACGTCGGTGCCGCAGGCCTCGCGGTAGCCCTCGAGCGGGTAGCGCGACATGCTCGCGCCCAGGAACAGCAGGTCGTCGAAGTGCGGGACACGGCGCTTGGCCCCGGCACCGCGGATCGCGTAGATCCCCTCGTCCGCCGCGCGCTGGATCTCCGCGATCGTCGCCGCGTCGAAGGTCGCTGACATGCCGCTCATGACGTGCTCCAGTGGTAGAGCGCCCGGGCCGATCCGTACCGGCGGATCGCGGAGGCGTCGACGCCGGTCAGCCCCGCTTCGGCGAGGAGCGCGCCGACCTCCGCGCGGTGATCGTCGGCCATCGGCTTCTCCACGCAGTCCGCGCCGAGCCCGGCGACGTCGCCGCGGACGTAGAGCCGTGCCTCGTAGATGGAGTCGCCCAGACCGTCGCCCGCGTCGCCGAGCACGAGCACCCGGCCCTTCTGGGCCATGAAGGCCGACGCGTGCCCCACGGATCCCGCGATCACCACGTCGGCGCCCTTCAGGGAGATCGCGCACCGCGCCGCGGCGCTGCCCCGGACGACGAGCAGGCCGCCGTGCGCGGTCGCCGCGGCCGACTGCCCGGCGTCGCCGGCCACCTCGACGCGGCCGGACATCATGTTCTCCGCGACGCCCACGCCGACGTTCCCTCTCACGCGCACCGAGGCTCGCTGGTTCATCCCGGCGCAGTAGTAGCCGGCGTGCCCGTCGACCTCGACATCGATCCGGGCGGTGAGGCCCGCCGCCAGCGCGTGCTCGCCCGCCGGCCCGGCGATGCGGAAGCGATGCCCGTCGGCCGCGGCCTGCAGCACCGCGTTCACGTCCCGGGTCGTCCTCGCCACGCGATCCAGCGTGACCACGGTCGACGGGGCGTCGAGCGTGCTCACGCGCTCACCGCCGCGTGCGTCCAGGCGTACACGACGCCGGGGCCGGGCTCCCAGACCTCGGCGTCCTCGACGCCCGGAAGCACCGCGAGCGCCCGGAACTCCGACGCCATCGCGACCCAGTCGTCGGTCTCGGCGAGGAGCGCCGGCTTGCAGGCCACGGGGTCGCGGAGCACCGCGAAGCCGTCGCGGGTGCCGACGGCGAAGGTGTAGAAGCCGTCGAGGTCTGAGAGGCCGCGCTCGAGCGCCTCGACGAGGTCGTCGCCCTCGCGGAGGCGCCACTGCAGGTACCCCGCGGCGACTTCGGAGTCGTTCTCGCTCTGGAAGGCGATGCCGTGCGCCCGCAGCCGTGCCCGCCAGAGGTTGTGGTTCGACAGGGAGCCGTTGTGGACGAGGCAGAGGTCGTCCCCGGTCGAGAACGGATGGGACCCGGCGGTGACGACGGCGGACTCGGTGGCCATCCGCGTGTGGCCGAGCGCGTGGGTCGCGCGGATCCCGCGGAGCCCCATGTCGGCGATGAGCGCGTCGGGCCGGCCGCGTCGCTTCGCGACCTCCATCGTGGTGCCGGCGCCGAGGGCGATGAGGTGTGGGGCGTGCTCGGCCGCCCAGCGCATCCCGTCGGGGTCGTCGACGTGGAGCACCGCCTGGTCGCCGCGATCGGAGAGGACGGCCTCGGCGCCGAGCGCCGCCCAGTCGGTGGCCTGTCCGTCCGCGTCGAGCAGCGAGACCTTCGCGGACCCCCCCGGCACGGGGTCGCGGAAGACCGCCGCGCCGGCGCTGTCGGGGCCGCGGCCGGCCAGCGGCTCGAGCATGTCGGCGAGCAGCGCGCCCAGGTGCGCCTCGGTGGCAGACGTCTTGGCGAAGAGAGCAGCGATTCCGCACATGGCGTGATCTTGGCTGACGTACTCACCACCTTCGATGGACCAAGTGGGTACTTCCGCCGCTCCGAGTATGTGCAGAGTGGCTATAGTGCGTCCGTGTCCACGACGCAGGCCGACGCGCTCAGCGGGGTGATCGCGGCCATCGCGCGGGGGCCCGACCTCGAGCGGATCATGCCGGCGGTCGTCGAGGTCCTCACGGACGCCACGGCCTGCCACGCCTGCTTCATCTACTTCCTCGAGGGCGACGTGCTGCGGATCCGCGCGGCCTCCCACGTCTTCGCCCACGTCGTCGGCAAGGTCGAGTTCGGCGTGGACGAGGGGCTGTGCGGCTGGGTCGCCCGGCACCGGACACCGGCGTTCATCCGCGACAACGCCCTCGAGGACCCCCGGATGAAGCTCGTCCCCGAGTTGCACGAGGAGCGCTTCCAGTCGATGGTGGCCGTTCCCCTGGAGCGCGGGGAGGACGTCATCGGCGTGGTCGTCCTGCACACGGAGGCACCGCGCGAGTTCCGCAAGGACGTGCTCGACCTGCTCGTGACGGTCGCCACGCTCGTCTCGGGGGCGATCGCCAACGCCCGCTTGTACGACGAGAGCCGACGCCAGGTCATCGCACTGCGGGCGCTCACCGAGCTCAGCCGGGGGCTGGCCGAGACGACCGAGCTCGAGGCGCTGGACGCGGTCGTCCGCGCGGGCGTCCCGCCCATGCTCGACGGTGCACGGGCACGGCTGCAGGTCGGGGGGCTGCGGACCGACGCCCCGGTGCACGACCCCGCGGCGGGCCGCCTCGCGGTCGCGGTCCGTGGCGGACGCGAGACCCACGGCGTCCTGACGGCGGTTCGCCCGGCGCCGTTCAATGGCGAGGACGCCCAACTGCTCGAGGCGGCCGCCGCGCAGCTCGCGGTCGCGATCGAACGGGCGGAGCTCATCGACCAGCTCCGGGACGACACGCAGGTGCGCGAGCTCTTCGACCGGCTCGACGCGGGCACCGACCCCGGGCCCGGCACCGCGCTCGACGGCAGCTACGCAGCGGTGGTCGTCACCCCGGTGGCGGGGGCGGAACGCACGCTGCGCGCCGCGGTCCCCGGTGTCCTCTCCGTGACCGACGCGGACGGAACGCGGCTTCGGGCGCTCGTTCCGCTTCCGGGACCGCAGGAGCTCCTGCTGCTCGACGCCGCCCTGCGGCGCATGCCGGGGAAGGCGGTCGCCGGCCGCAGCGACGTCCACCGTGGCAGCGGTGCCGGTGCCCAGGCGCTCGTCGAGGCCGCCGACGCCGCGCGCCTCGGCGGGCGCCTGCTCGCGTCGGGTGGCCTGCAGGTGTTCTCCGAGCTGGGGCCGTACCGCTTCCTCACCGGCCTCGACCTTCTGGCCGGCCGGCCCGACCCGCGGCACGCGGAGGCGGTCGTGCGCCTGCGTCAGTACGACGCCGCGCGGGGAACGCCCCTGCGCGAGACGCTCGAGCGGTACCTGGCGGGGCGCGAGGGCATCGTGCGCTCCGCCCGCGCGCTGGACGTGCACCCCAACACGCTGCGTCAGCGCCTGCAGCGCATCGAGGAGCTCACCGGCCTCGTCCTCGCCCAGGAGGACCTCCTCTCCCTCGAGCTCACCCTCAAGCTCGAACGGCTCCGGCCGCCGCCGGTCCGCGACGCGCCACCCGGGTGATCCGGCGCGCCGCACGGTTCCGGGACGCCTGTCAGCTCAGCATCTCGCGGCTCAGCTGCGCGATGACCGCGGCGGCATCGTGAAGCTCGCTGACCGCCACCCGCTCGTCGACGCAGTGGCACTCGGCGACGTTCCCCGGGCCGAAGGTGACCGCTTCGATGCCCCCGTCGTTGACGAGGTTGCGCACGTCGCTCGCGTACGGGGTGCCCATGATGACCGGCGACCGGTCCGTCAGCGTCCCGACGGCGGCCGACACACGCTGCGCCCAGCCTGAGTCCTGGGCGATCTCCGCCGCCTCGAACGGCAGCCCGACCACGTCGATCGTGAAGTCCAGCTCCGGGATCCGGCTCAGCCGGGCCCGCAGGTCGGCCAGCTCCGCCTCGACCGTCTCGCCGGGCAGCAGGCGGCGGTCCAGGAACATCTCGACCGAGTCCGGCACCGCGTTCTCCTTGACCCCGCCGCGCGTGATCGTCGGCGTGCAGCTGCCGCCGGGCAGCAGCGGATGGGGCCGGCTGCGGATGTCGGCGTCGTAGCGCTCGAGGACCTCGAGCACCGGACGGAGCTTGAGCACCGGGTTCACGCCGAGGTGCGACCGGCTGGCATGGATCGATCGGCCGCGGATGAGGATGCGGTAGTGGACCAGGCCACGGGTCGCCACGGACACCCGCGCCTGGGTGGGCTCGGTGACGATGCCGAAGTCGCCCGTGTAGCCGGCCTGGAGGAGGGACAGCGTGCCCGGCTCGCCGCATTCCTCACCCGCGGCGAAGTGCAGGACCAGCGTGCCGCGCAGCGGGACGCCCAGGGCGACGAGGTGGTGGGCGACTGCGATCTGGACCGCGAGGCCCGCCTTCATGTCGCAGGCCCCGCGTCCGTACACGTACCCGTCCCGCACGCTGGCCTCGAACGGGTCGCTGGCCCAGCGGTCCTCGCCGTCGATCGGCACGGTGTCCATGTGGCCGTTGAGGACGAGTCGCGGACCGTCGCCGGAGCCGATGCGCGCCCCGACGGACGGACGCCCGGGGGCGAACTCCACGAACTCCACCTCCGCCCCGAGCGGCTCGAGCCAGGCGAGGACCCGTCGGGCCATCGCCTCCTCCGAGATCCCGGGGTTGACGCTCTTGGTCCGGACGAGCGAGCTGAGGACCTCGATGAGGAACGTCGACTCGAGGGCGGCCGCGGCCGCGGCGGGCATCGCGGTGCTCACGAGCCCGCCTCCGTGCCGGCTGCCACGAAACGTGGCACGCGGGGCAGCGGGTGCTCGCGGCGGATCCGGTGACCGGCCCGTTCGGAGCGCAGCGCGCTCGTCGCGTCCCGGTCGAGGTCGCCCTCGGGGGTGATGACCACCCCGTAGACCTCGCGTGCGGCGCCGGCGTCGGCGAGGTAGCCGTCCAGGACGTCCTCGAGCACCGCGTCGGCCTCGCGCTCGAGCGGGTCACCGAAGCCGCCGCCGATGGCCGTCTCGATGCGGACCACGTCGCCGGCCGCCAGCGCGACGTTGGAGCGGCGGCTCGCGAGCGGCTCCCACTCCGCCGCACCCACGCGACGGATCGACATGACGTTGCAGGAGCCGTCGTCGCCGCCGAACAGGCCGAACGGCGGGATCGTGCTGCGGTCCAGGCAGGTGGAGATGACGCAGTCGCCCGTCATCTCGATGTCCCGCACCAGGCCGAAGCCGCCGCGGTGGCGGCCGGCGCCCTCCGAGCCCGTCCGCAGCCCGAAGCGCCGCACGATCATCGGGAAGTTGTGCTCGAGGCTCTCACACGGCTGGTTGCGGCAGTTGGAGAGCGGGTCCTGCACGCACGTCCAGCCGTCCTTCGCGTCCATGCCACCCCAGCCGCCCTTGGGGTTGAGGATCGCCACCCACTGCTCGGTACTCCCATCCTCCGTGACGTGCATGCCGCCGAGCGTGTGCACGTTGCAGGTCCCGGTCTCGCCCGCGACGCCACGTTCCGGCGCGCCGAGCGCGAGCGCGGCGAGGCAGAGGTCGATGATGCGGTTGCACGTCTCGGTGAGGCCGCTCACCGTGGAGGCCGGCGGCCGCGGGTTCACGACCGAGCCGAGTGGCGCGGTCACCGTCACCGGGGCGAACGCCCCGTCGCTGGGGTGGATGGCCGGGTCGGTGAACATCAGCATCGCGATCCACACGCTCGCGACGGTCACGCTCATCACGCAGTTGACCGCACCGGCCACCTGCGCGTCGCTGCCGGCGAAGTCGAAGGCGATGTCGCTGCCGGCCTTCGTGACCGTGACGGCGATGCGCACCGGCCCCCCGCCCTGGCCGTCGGTGTCCATGTAGTCCTCGAAGGAGTAGGTCCCGTCGGGGAGCTTCGCGATCTCCGCGCGCATGTGGCGCTCGGAGTAGTCGATGATCTGGTCGACCGCGCCGAGCACGGTGGCCTTCCCGTAGCGGCCCATCATCGACTGCAGGCGCCGGCTGCCGGTGAGGACGCCCGCACGCTGGGCCGCGATGTCCCCCTCGGTGTTGTGCGGCAGCCGCACGTTGGCGGCGATGATGGCGAGCACGTCCCGGACCGGCTCGCCCTGCTCGTAGATGCGCACGGTCGGGACGATCAGCCCCTCCTGGTACATCTCGGTGGCGTCACCCGGCATCGATCCGGGCGCCATCCCGCCGACGTCGGTGTGGTGTCCGCGGTTGCCGACGAAGCCGACCAGCTCGTCCTCGAAGAAGACCGGCGCGAACACCGTGATGTCGGGCAGGTGGGTGCCGCCGGCGTAGCAGTCGTTGACCAGGAAGACGTCGCCGGGATGCATCTCGTCGATGCCGTAGCGCTTGATGCCGGCCTTGACCGCCTGCGGCATCGCCGCCACGTGGATCGGGCAGCCCTGCATGTCCTGGGCGATCAGCCGAGCATCGCGGTCGAAGATCGCCGTCGACAGGTCCTTGCCCTCGGTGAAGATCACGGAGTGCGCGGTCTTGAGCATCGTGATCGTCACCTCCTCGCAGATCTGGATGAAGCCGTTCCGCAGGACCTCGAGGGTCACGACGTCGACGCTGGGCCTGGTGGTGGCGATGCTCATCGGACGGCCTCCTCGGCCTGGGCGGGGGTCTTCATCGCTGCGTCGTCGGCGACGCCGCCGACGTGGATCACGAGGTTGCCGCGGGCGTCGACATCGACGCACATCCCGTCGGCGACCCAGGTCGTGGACCCGGCCTCCACGAGGATCACCGGACCGGCGAGCCGGGTCCCGGCGGCCAGCGCGTATCGGTCGTAGACCGGCACGGGGACCCGCGTGTCGCCGATGAGCACGTCGCGGTGCTCCACGGGCTCGACCTGCGTCGCGCCGCCGACGAACGCCGGCGGCTCCCAGTGGGGGAGGCGGCTGATGGCGCGCGCCCGGAGGGACACGAACTCGGGCCGCCCGGTGCGCAGGCGGATGGTGTAGACCGTCTCGTAGGCCTGTTCGAAGCGCTCGACCGCGTCGGCGAGCAGCGCTCCGTCGAGCGGCCCGGCCGGCAGCTCGATCTGGAGCTCGTGGATCTGGCCCTCGTAGCGCAGGTCGGCGTAGCGGGTCACCTCGATCCGCTCCTCGGCCTGGCCCTGGGCCGCCAGCTCGCCCGCGACCGCGGCCGAGAGCGCGTCGAGCAGGCGGTTGGCCTCGGCGAGGTCCACCTGCTCCGATCGTGCGAGGAACGCGACGCTGCGGTCCTGTTGAACGTCGGCCATCAGCGTGCCCATCGCGCAGGCGTTGCCCGGCGTGGTCGGGATCAGCACCCGGGGGATGTCGAGCATCTCGGCCACGGGGGCCGCGACCAGTCCGCCGGCCCCGCCGAAGGCCACGAGCGTGAGATCGCGTGGATCGATGCCCTTCCACACCGAGACGGAGCGGACCGCGTTGGCCATGTTCGCCTGGGCGATCTGGATCATGCCCTCGGTGACGCGGTCGGCGGACAGGCCGAGCGGCGCAGCGAGCTCCTGCTCGACCGCGGCATGGGCCGCCTCGGCGTCGAGGGCGAGCGCACCGCCGGCGAGGGCCCCGCCGAGCAGTCCCTTCACCAGCAGGGCGTCGGAGAGCGTCGGCTGCGTGCCCCCGCCCCCGTAGGAGACGGGCCCCGGGGTGGCGCCGGCCGACTGCGGGCCCATCTTGAGCAGGCCGCCCTGGTCGATCCACCCGATCGAGCCGCCGCCGGCTCCGACCGAGGAGACGTCGACCATCGGGATCCGCGCGGGCAGGCCCCACTCCACCTGCATCTGGACGTCGACGAACGGCTTGCCGTCGCGGATGAGCGCGACGTCCGTGCTCGTGCCGCCGACGTCGAAGGTGACGACGTCCCGCGCGCCCGCCTCGCTGGCCACCGCCGCCGCCGCGATGGCTCCGGCCGCCGGGCCCGAGGAGAGGGTCACGATCGGGCGCGCCGAGGCGCGCTCGGCCGGCACCATGCCACCGCTCCCCTGCATCAGCAGCAGCCGGCCGTCGAAGCCCTCGGAGCGCAGCCGTGAGACCAGTTCGTCGATGTAGCGCACCATGATCGGCTTGATGTAGGCATCGATGACGACCGTGTTCGTCCGCTCGAACTCGCGGACCTCCGCGTTCACGTCGCTGGAGAGCGAGACGTGCAGCCCGGGAGCCACCTGCTCGATGAGCGCCTTGACCCTGATCTCGTGCACCGGATTGGCGTAGGCGTGCAGCAGGGACACGGCGATGGCCTCCGCGCCGGCCTCCAGGAGCGCCCGGATCTGCGTGCGGGCCTGCTCCTCGTCGAGGGCCGTCTCGACCGTGCCGTCCGCGAGGACCCGTTCGTGCAGCCCCAGGCGCCGGCGTCGCTGGACGTACGGTTTCGGCTTGCGCCACGACAGGTCGTAGCCCGACGCCCGATCGGTGCGCATGATCTCGATCACGTCGGTGAAGCCCTCGGTGGTCAGCAGGCCGGTCACCGCCCCGGCCCGCTCGATCAGCGCGTTCAGACCCGTCGTGGTCCCGTGCGCGAGCAGCGCGAAGGAGGCGGGATCCAGGTTCGCCGCGGCAACGCTGGCCAGGACGCCGCGCGCCTGGTTGTCAGCGGTGGTGGGGACCTTCGTCGACCAGGTCTCGCCCGATTGGTCGTCATAGGCGAAGAGGTCGGTGAAGGTGCCGCCGACGTCGATTCCGACGTGTCGCATCAATGGGCTCCGGGGGTGGGGGTCATGAGGGTCAAGAGGTGCTCGTGGGTCGGCGCAGCAGCGTGGCGAGGATGCTCCGAAGTCCGCGGCCGTCTGCTCGCAGCCGTTCGGCGATCGCGGTGAGCAGGACCGCCGTGATCAGCAGGCCGCCCTGCACGAGCTGCTGCTGGAAGGAGGAGACGTCGAGGAGCGTGAGCGCGTTCGTCACGAGGCCGAGCAGCATCACGCCGAGGAAGCTGCCGAACATGGAGCCCCGCCCGCCGCCGAGCGCCGCGCCGCCGATCACGGCGGCGGCGATCGCCTGCAGCTCGAGGCCGCTGCCCGAGGAGGCGTCGCCGGCCCCCAGGTTGGAGAGCAGGACGACGCCCGCGGCGCCGACGGTCAACCCGCTCAGGGCGAACAGCGCGAGCTTGACCCGGCCGACGGGAATGCCCGCCAGGAACGCGGCCTGCTCGTTCGAGCCGACCGCGTAGGCGGAGCGACCGAGTCGGGCGTAGCGCAGGATGACACCCCCGACCAGCAGCGCCAGGACGAACAGCCAGAAGCTCACCGGCACCCCGAGGACGTCGGCGGTGCTCAGCGACTGCAGGTTGCTGCCCACCGAGACGGGGCGCTGGCCGGTCTGCAGCAGCGAGACGGCCTGCAGCACGCTCAGCAGCCCGAGCGTGAGGATGAACGGCTGCACGCGGGTGACGACGACCACGAGGGCCACCGTCGCGGCGATCGCCACCGGCAACGCCAGCATGACGATCACGGCGACGGTGGTGCTCGTCCCGCCCGAGATGAGCTTCGCGCCGACCACCGCGCTGAGCGCGGCCGCGGCCCCGATCGACAGGTCGAGCTGGCCCGCGGCGAGCAGCAGCGTGGTGCCGACCGTCAGCAGCCCGAGCACGGCCACGCTCTCGAGCAGCACCTGGACGTTGCGGGCGGTCAGGAAGAGCTCGCTCTCGGCGCTGGCGTAGGCGCCGAGCGCGAGGATCGCCGCGAGCAGCGGCAGGTAGGTTCGCGCGTTGTCCGAGTCGCGCCAGAGCCGGCGCAGGCCGGCAGCCGGCGCGCCGGCGTGACGACGACGGGCTGCGGGAGCGGACGCGCTGGCGGGCATGCTCACGCCGCCTCCGCAAGGGGCTGTCCGCCCTGTTCGAGGGTCATGAGTCGCTCCTCGGTGATCGCGGTGCCGACAAGTTCCGCGGCGATGCGGCCGCGGCGCATGACCAGGGCCCGGTCGCCGAGCTGGCAGGCCTCCGCGAGATCCGAGGTGGCGAGGACCACAGCGCCGCCGTCGGCCGCGAAACGGCGGATCGCCCGGTGGAGCTCCTCGCGACTGCCGAGATCCACGCCGGTCGACGGCCCTTCGAGCACGAGCACCTCGGCGCCGGCTTCCAGCCAGCGGCCGAGCAGCACCTTCTGCTGGTTGCCCCCCGAGAGCCGCGAGATCGACTGGCGCCGGGCCGTCGTCCTCACGCCGAGGCCGGTGACCTGCCGCTCCGCGGCCGCCACGCGATCGCGCGGCCTGCTCACGTGCCTGCCCGAGGCGGCGAGGCGGCCGAGATCGACGTTGTCGGCGAGGTCGCGCTCAGCGAGGATCGCCTCGCTTCCGCGGTCCTCGGGAAGGAAGCCGATCCCGCGGCGGACCGCGTCGGCCGGGCTGCGCACCGGTCCGCGACCCACGCGCACGACGCGGCCCCCGTCGAGCGGCAGGGCTCCGACCAGGACGCGGAGCAGCTCGGTGCGCCCGGAGCCGATGCCCCCGGTGACGACGAGGACCTCGCCGGCGCGGACGTCGAGCGAGATGCCGTCGAGCTCTCGTCCGCGGCGCAGATCGCGGGCTTCCAGGACCACCGGGCCGGCGGACGGGAGGGCACGCGGAACCGTCTCGTCGAGCGTCCGGCCGAGCAGCAGCGTGATGAGCTCGTTCAGATCCAGCGAGCGCGTCGGCCGCGTCGTGACGTGACGTCCGTCGCGCAGGACCGTGACCTCGTCGGCGAGCGCGAAGATCTCCTCCAGGTGATGGGAGACGTAGAGGAACGCCACGCCCTGCTGCTGCACCCTGCGGATCGCTTCGAAGAGGGCCCGCACCTCATCGGGGCCGAGGGCGGCCGTCGGCTCGTCCATGATCACCACCCGGGCGCGGGCCGACAACGCCCGAGCCACCTCCACGAGCTGCGTCTGGGCCACCGTCAACCCCCGCATCCGCGTGCGGGGGTCGAGCGTGTCGAGGCCGACCTGCGCCAGGGCCCGTGCCGCGTCCTCGAGCATCGCGCCGCGCCGCAGAAGACCCGCACGGGTCGGTACGCGCCCGAGGAGGACGTTCTCGGCGACGGTCAGGTCCGGGCAGACGTGGCGCTCCTGCGGCACGAGGAAGACGCCGCGCTCACGCGCCAGCCGCGGGGTGAGCGCCGCCAGCTCCTCGCCCCCGAGCGTGATCGTCCCACCCGTGGGCGGCACGAGCCCGGCGATGACCTTGATGAGGGTCGACTTGCCGGCCCCGTTGGCGCCGACGAGCGCGTGGATGGTCCCGGCGCGCAGCTCGAGGCCGACCCCGTCGAGGACGCGCACCGGGCCGTAGCGCTTGACGATCCCGCGCACGCTGAGGACGGGGCCGCTCACGCTCAGGCCCCGAACGGGATGGCCTTGGTGTACTCGGCGTACCCGAAGGGCGGCAGGTCGTCGATGTTCTCGGCGGTCGCGACGACCTGCCGGGTGTTGTAGACGACAGGGTCCTTGGTCCCGGGGATCATCTCCCAGCCCTCGAGCCCGACGGTGTCGGCTCCCGGGTCCTCGTCGCGCTCGAGCTTGGCCCGCAGGACGTTCACCGACGCGACGCCCTGGTCGGCCGCCGAGAACCAGCGGTCACCGGCGAGGTAGACGCCGCCGGCCTTCTTCAGCCACGGCACCATCCGGTCGTTCCCGTCCGAGGTCAGGTGCAGGATGTCCTTGCGCCCCTGGCGCTCGAGCTCCTGGGCGATCGCCACGCCCATCTCGGCGGCGTAGTCGATGACGACCTTCGCGTCGGGGTGCGCGGACAGCATCGGCTTGAACGCCTTGAGGGCGCCGTCGGCGGTGTAGAAGCCCTGCTGGGAGGACGCGACCTCGAGCCCCGGGTAGGCCTTCAGCGCCTGTTTGAAGCCCTGCTTGTAGCCCTCGGACAGGGGCTGCGCGTCGAGCCCCGTGACTTCGAGGATCTTCCCCTCGGTGATGCCCTTGGTCTTCGCGATGAACTCGACGCTCTGGCGGCCGTGGGTCTCGGACTCGATGGCGAACGCCGCGAGGTAGACCTCGTCCGCCTCGGCGTCGGTCGGGAACCACAGCTGGGAGATCACCGGGATGCCCTGCTCCTTGGCCTCGACCGCAGCCCGGGAGGCACCGTCGGCGCTCGCCGCGAGGATGATCAGCCCGTCCGGCTGGCGCGCGATCAGCTGCTTGATGTTGGCCGACTCCTTGCTCGCGTCGAACGCGGCCTCGGCTCCGATCAACTTGTAGGCGGTTCCCGCCAGCGCCTTCAGCACGCCTTCGGCCGTGTTCTGGTCGTAGGTGTTGAAGCCGTTCAGCGAGAGGGCGATCGTCTTCCCCTCGCCCGGCCTGCCGCCGGCGGCGGCCGGAGACGAGTCGGCGTCGTCGCCGCACGCGGCGAGGGCGCCGAGTGCCCCGAAGCTCGCCAGGGCCCCGGCCCCGGCGCGCAGGATCTGGCGGCGCGAGAGCGGCTCCGTCACCCAGCTCATGGTCGAACAGTCCAGCTCCCAGATGTGGTCGCAATCAGGCACGTGTTCCGTCCTCCAAGTTGTCACCCGCGGCGCTTGCCGCAGCGTCCGGGCCACGATGCGCCCGCGCCGGATCCAGGTCAAGCCGGTGTTCGCTGAGCGGATGCGAAAGGCGACTTCGGCCGAACTTTGCCGTTCGGTCCACACGGTTCGGACCACATGTCCTGCACGAGGCGACGGTCGACGCGCCACCCTCGTTCGGCATGAGACCACCCCAAGACGAGGCTCCGTCCTATACCCGCCTGCAAGGGGTCGGAAGGACGTTCGACATCCTCGAAGCGCTCGCGGAGCAGCCGATGACCGCGACCGCACTGGCGACCCGACTCGAGATGAACTGGTCCACGCTCTACCGCAACCTGTCGAGCCTCGCCGAGCTCGGATACGTCGAGCGTCGGGGCGACCACTACGCCATCGGGATGCGGCTGTACGCCCTCGGGTCGGCCTTCCTGCCCGAGCTCGCGCTGAACAACGTCGCCCGTCCGCACCTCCACGCGGCCTCCACGGTGACGCGCTCGGTCGCGCAGCTCATCACGCGCGACGACCGACGCTCCGTCGTGCTCGCCGCCTGCGAAGCCTCCGCCGGCCACGTGCCCGAGACCTCGATCGGGAACAACTTCCCGCTTCACTGCGGGTCCAAGGGCCACGTGCTCCTCACCTATGCGGATGAGGCCTTCGTCGATGAGTACCTCAGTCGACCGTTGGAGCGCCTGACCCCGGAGACGATCACCGATCCGGGCCTGCTGCGGGATCGGCTCGCGCAGGTCCGCGCGCAGGGCTACGCGGTGACCGAACGCGACGTCCGGTCGTTCTCCTCCTCGGTGGCCGCTCCCGTGTTCGACCGCTCGGGAACGACCGTGGCCTCGGTCACGCTGGTCGTGCGGCCCGAGGACCTGCGCGTGCAGCGGCCGCGTCTGGTTCAGCTGGTGCGGCAGACGGCCACGGCGATCAGCCGGAGCCTGCGGTCCCAGATCAGCCCCGGTTGACGCACCGGAGCTCCCCCGGTTCGGTCGACGGCGCGATGCGGCATGCCCCCGGACGAGCGCCGCGCCGATCGCGTCGAGACGCCCGCTCAGCGCCCACTCCCGGCCCCGGCCCCCCGGCTCATGCCCCCACCGGGACCGCAGGCGCGGGCGCTGCGTCCTCGGCCGGGACGTGCACCGGCGGCGGCGGCGCGCCCTCGACCTGCAGCTGCGGCAGCCACTCGAGCCAGCGCGGGAGGTACCAGTTGCGCTCGCCGAGCAGGCCCATCGCCGCGGGGATGAGCAGCAGCCGGACGAGGGTCGCGTCGAGGGCGAGCGCGATCGCGATGCCGAAGCCCATCTCCTGGAAGGCGACGAGCTCGCCGGTGGCGAAGCCGGTGAAGACGACGACGATGATGGCTGCTGCGCCGGTGATCAGGCGGGCGGTCGAGGCCACGCCGTGGACGATCGCGCCGGCGGTGTCCCCCGTCGCGCTCCATCGCTCGTGGATGCGGCTGAGCAGGAACACCTGGTAGTCCATGGAGAGTCCGAACAGCACGCTGAACAGGAAGATCGGGATCCACGAGTCGATGCGCTCGACTTCGGTGAAGCCCAGGAGCTCCGCTCCGACGCCCTTCTGGAAGACGAGCACGAGGATGCCGTAGGCCGCGCCGACGGACAGCAGGTTCACGACGATCGCGGTGAGGGGGATCGCGATGGACCGGAACGCGAGCGTCAGGAGGACGAAGCTGGCCGCGAGCACCAGGGCGATCACGATCGGCAGCCAGTCCCGGCTGACCGCGAAGGCGTCCTGCGCCTCGGCGGGTGCACCGCCGACGAAGACGCGGTCCGCCCGCGCGCCGAACGCGCTCGGGACGTGCTCCTCGCGGAGGCGGTCGACGGCGGCGGATGCGCGCCCGCTGGTCGGCTCGACCGCGAGCGGCAGCGCCCCCACGGTGACGCGGGGCCCGGTCTCGAGCGTGAAGGCCCCCGCGGCGAAGTCGCGATCCCCTGCGAGCCGGGCGCGTAGTCGGGTGAAGCCCAGCTGGGTCACGGGGTCGGTCGGGCCCGCGTCCGCGACGATGGTCACGGGGTCGGTCGCGCCGCTCGGGAAGTCGCGCTGCAAGGCGATGAGGCCCTGCTTGGACGCGGTCCCGCTGGGCAGCGCCGAGGTCCCCCCGTCGCCGAGACGCAGGTCGAGCACCGGGGAGGCGAGGGCGAGGAGCACCGCTGCGCCGAGGATGAGGCTGACCGCGGGACGGCGCAGCACCGCCGTGACCGCGCGCTTCCAGAGGCGGCCCTCCTCGCCGGCCGCGGCGGCGACGCGACGCCCGAGCCAGGGCACGCGCAGGCGCTCGACGCGATCGTCGAGGACCATCAGCAGCGCCGGGTGGAAGGTGAGGGCGACGAGGACCGACACGATCCCGACGATGACGGCGCCGAGGCCCAGGCTGCGCAGCGTGGTGTCGGGCACGAGCAGCATGGCGAGCATGGCGAGGACGAAGGCCGCCCCGCTGAAGACGACCGCGCGGGTCGCGGTGCCGGCGACGACGACGATCGCGTCGCGTGTCCCCCTCCCGCGGTGTCGTTCCTCGCGCAGCCGGGAGATGATGAACAGGGAGTAGTCGACGCCGAGCGCGAGCCCCATGGCGACGACCATGTTCAGGATGAAGAGGTTGAGGGGGAAGGCCTGCCCGACAACCGCCGTGACCGCAAGGGCCACGACGATCGAGACGATCGCCATGAGCATCGGGATCGCGACGCCGAACAGGGTGCCGACGACCAGCAGCAGGACGACGAGCGCTGCCGGCAGGCCGAACCGCAGTTCGCCCTGGCTGAGATCGCTCTCGGAGAGCTCCGTGAGGTCCCGGTCCAGCGTGAAGGCCCCGGTGATCTCGGCGGTGACGTCCGCGCTCCGGTCGGACCGCTCCACGGCGGTGATCACGTCAGCGACGTGGTCCGCCTGCGGGTGGCCGAGGGTGACGGGCAGCAACGCCGCATGCCGGTCGCCCGAGACGAGCATCTCCCCCTCTGGATCGAGGTAGCTCCGGATCTGCTCCACCCCACCCGTGCCGCGGAGCTCCGCCGTCAGCGCCCGCACGCGAGCGACGAAGGCGGCGTCGGAGACGACGAAGCGCTCGGACCGCAGCACGATGACCTCGTCGACCCCCGACTGGCCCGGCAACCGCGTGTCGATGAGCTTCTGGGCAGCGGCCGACTCCGGATGGTTGGTCAGGCTCGAATCGGAGGTCAGCGCGGAGCCGAGCAGCGTGCCGATCAGCCCGAGCGACACGACGACGACGACGCCCCACGCCGCGAGCATGCGCCAGGGGCGGCGCGTGGCGGCCTCGGCGAGGCGCCGCGGCCCGAACCTGGACCCGGACCCGGACCCCGAAGGCGATGCGGACGGGGACGGGGGCTGCGGGGAGTTCGAGCGGTGCATGGCTACTCCTTGACGGGGTTCGGTTGGGTGGAGGCGCTGGTCCGCCGCTGCGCGCACGCGATCCAGGAGGCGAGGACGCTGTCCGGGTGGTCGACGAGGTGCTCGCGCGCCAGGGCGTCGACGAGGTCTCGGTCGCCCCGCACATGGGCCGCGGCGATGGCCACGAGCTGGCGGTCCCGCGTCGTCGTGGCGACGGCTCGAGCACGGACGAGCAGGACGTCGCCGTCGGTGGCGCAGAGCGCGGCCGCCACCAGGACCACCGGGTCCTCGCTGGACTCGGCGGCGTCGGCGACGGCCGCCACGGTGGCCGGGTCGTCCCCGAGGAGCGCGTGGAGCAGGTGGTCGGTGGGCGTCGGCCGCATGGGACCAAGGTCGCCGGGAGCGCTGACACCTCGCTGACAGCTCCCTGACAGCTCGCTTCGCTGTTGCCGCAGGCGTAGGCTCCGGCGGTGCTCATCAACATCTCGGTGCTGGGCGCGCTCGAGGTCACGCGCGACGGTGAGTTCGTGCCGATCCCGGGTGGCAAGACCGGTGAGCTGCTCGTGCGCCTCGCACTCGACGCCGGGACCTTCGTGCGGACGGACCTGATCGTCGAGGACCTCTGGGCCGAGAGCGCGGTGACCACGCGCCGCAACACCCTGCAGTCGAAGGTCGCAAGGCTCCGGCGCGCTCTGGGCGAGCCCGGAGTCATCGTGAGCGGTGACGGCGGGTACACCCTCGCCGTCGACCCGTCCGACGTCGACGCGCTCAGCGTGCTCCGCGACACCGCCATCGCCGGTGACCTGCTCGACGCGGGCGAGGACCGTCGTGCGGCCGAGCGGAGCGCCTCGGCGCTCGGGCGCTTCCACGGGGAGCTGCTCCGGGGCGCGGGCGCCTGGGCCACGCCGTATCGCTCCCGCCTCGACGACGCGCGGCTGGAGCTCGTCGAGACGCGGTTCGGGGCGCGGGTGCAGCTCGGCGGTGCTGGTGACCTGATCGGTGAGCTCGAAGCCGCCGTGGCGGCGGCGCCCTACCGGGAGGGACTGTGGGAGCTGCTGATCACCGCGCAGTACCGCGCGGGCCGTCAGGCCGATGCCCTGGCCAGCGGTCGGCGGATACGCGCGATCCTGCAGGACGAGCTGGGCCTCGATCCGGGACCCCGCCTGCAGGAGCTCGAGCGACGCATCCTGGTGCAGGACGTCGCCCTGGGCGTCGGCCCCCGCTCGACGCGGAGGCTCGAAGCCCACGCGGACGTCGGGAACCTTCCCTCGCTGCAGGCCGAGCTCATCGGCCGATCGGCAGAACTCGAGAGCCTGCTCGGCCTGCATGGGAACCACCGCCTCGTCGAGGTCGTCGGCCCGGGCGGCGTCGGCAAGACCGCGGTCGCCATCGCCGCCGGCCGCCGACTGCTCGACGCTCCGGGGACCGTTCCCGGCGGGGTGTGGCTGGCTCGGCTCGAGACCGCCTCGACGGCGGACGAGGTGCTCGACACGGTCATCGCGGCGTTGCACGTGGCCGGCGGGCAGGCGGCGCTCGTCGAGCGGCTCAGGAGCACCGCCACCGTCGTGATCCTCGACAACTGCGAGCACGTGCGCGAGGCCGCCGCGGCGGTCGCGACCCGCCTGCTCGACGCCGCCCCGGAGCTGCGCATCCTGTGCACGAGCCAGGTCCCCCTGGACGTGGACGGCGAGGCGGTCCTCCAGCTCGCGCCGCTTCCCCTGCACGAGGCCGTCGACTTGTTCACGCGCCGAGCGGTGCGCCGGAACCGGTCGACGCCTGAGGAAGGCGACGATGCCGTCGAGGAGTTGTGTCGCGCCCTCGACGGCCTTCCCCTGGCCATCGAGCTCGCCGCGGCGCGGACGAGGACGCTGTCCGTCGCGGAGATCCGTCGCCGTCTCGACGACCGGTTCAGCGTCCTCAGCGACCCGACGAGTCGAAGACCCGAGCGCCTGCGGGCGCTGCGGGCGACCATCCGATGGAGCTACGAGCTCCTGTTCCCCGATGACAAGCGGGGCCTGTGGGCTTTGGCGACCTTCGCCGGCGACGCGCCGCTTCCCGCGCTCGAGTCCGTGCTCGAAGCGCTTGAGGTGCCCGCATCGGCGTCCATCGACGTGATCGGGCGTCTCGCGAGCCGGTCGTTGCTCATCGTCGACCACGACGGGCCGAGCGTCCGGTACCGGCTGCTCGAGAGCATTCGCGCCTTCGCGCTCGACGCCATGGCCGCCGAGGAGAGCAGCACGCAGGCCTTCCGCGCCCACGCCGCCTGGTACGCCGATGCGGCAGGGCGCTCCACCGAGGGGGTCCGTAGCCCCCGCCAGGCCGAGCACCTCGCCTTCGCCCGGGCCGAACGCGCGAACCTCGACGCCGCCCTGATCTGGAGTTCGACGCACGCGCCCCTGCTCGCCGTGCAGATCGTCACCGGCTTCGGCTGGGCCTGGATCGTGCTCGGCGACAGCAGAGGGGCGCAGCGGATCCTCAACGCCCTTGCGGCCGCCGGCGAGCAGGCGCCGCTGCACGACGTGACGAGCGCGTTGCTCCTCGCAGCGTGGCTCGAAGCGTCCACGGGGCGTCTCGAGGTCGCCCGGGGGCACGTCGCCGCGGCCGCGCACATCGCGCTCGGCCTCCAGGACGCAGAGCTTCAGGCGCGATGCAGCTCCCACGAGGCCTACATCGCATCCCACGCCGGCGACTTCGGCCTGGCGCTGGAGCTGACCGACCGCAGCGACGCGCTCTACGAGGGGCTCGACCGACCGTGGGACCAGGCGGCGAACTGGCTCTTCGCCGCCCGGGCGGCGAATTCGCTCGGCGATCGCAAGCGTGCGAACGAAGCGTGCGACCTGGTGGCGGAGTGGCTGCGCTCGATCGACGACCCTTGGCTCAACGTGCGCCACGAGGCGACGCTCGGTGAGCTGGCTCGCCTCGAAGGGCGGTTCGCCGATGCGGTCACCCACCTCGGTCGTGCGGCCGAGACGTCGGGCCGTCTCGGCTTCCGGCAGACCGAGGCGTTCCACGTCTTCAGCCTCGGGCGCGCGCAGTGCCAGGCCGGCGACGACGTGGAGGGCGTGGCGACGCTCCAGCTCGCACTGACGAAGGCCGAGGCCACGGGCGACCTGCGCCTCGCCGCACTCGTGCGCGTGCACGCCGGAGGCGTCCTGCGTGCCCTCGGACAGCCTGCCGCTGCGCGAGCGGTGCTCGACGAGGCAGCGGCGTGGCATCGCGCTGAGGGCGGCGGGGAGCAGTCCCTGCTCGGCGAGTGCCTGCTCGCGACGCTCGATGCGGAGGCGGGCATCGTGGGCGCCGCCGGGCGGCTCCTCAGGATCCTCGAGCAGGCGCGGCGTGTCGAGGACGCCCCGGTGGAGCTCCTCGCCCTGGACGCCCTGGACGCCCTGGGCCGCGCGGGCGCCCCGCGCCCGCGGGACGACCCCTCGCGTTGAGCACCACGAAGGCCAGGACTCCGCCGGCCACCACCGCGACGCCGGCCATCTGCCGGTGGTTGACGCCCTCTCCGAGGACCAGGAACCCCCACGTGACCGCGAGCGCCGGCTGCGCCACCTGCGCGATCCCGATCGTGCCGATCTGGATCGTCTCCTGCGCGTAGACGACGAGGCCCTGGGCGATGACGCCGCTCGTGCCGGCGAGGACCAGCATGAACGCCCACCCGGTGCCGCTCAGCCCGAAGACGCCGCCGTGGGCGAGGGCCAGCGGCAGCACCACCACCGTCGCGATCGGGCAGATCGTCGCCATGAAGGTCGTGACGTCCATCTCCCTGCGCAGCCGCCTGGTCGACACGAGGTACGCCACGAGAAGCAGCATCGCGACGAAGCCGAACAGGTTGCCGCGAAGCGACGCGTCGCCGCCGGGTGACGCGCTCGCCAGCACCAGCGCCACGCCGCCGAAGGCGACCAGGGCGAACGCCAGCGCAGGCCAGGCGATCCGTTCACGGAACAGCACGACACCGGCGGGCACGATGAGGAACGGCGCGAGGGACCCGATCAGAGCGGCGTTGGCGACGCTGTTGTGCGTCGCGCCGATGAAGAAGCAGGTGAGGTTCAACCCGAAGAGGACACCCGGCACGAGCACCTGCCGCACGTCGGCCGTCGTGACCCGACGCCCCGATGCGGCGAGCAGGAGGTTCCAGGCGACGCTCACCGTCACCATCCGCCAGAAGGCGAGCAGGATGCCCGGGGTGTCCGCGCGCTTCACCAGCGTCGAGCTCAGCGAGAACGCGAGGACCAGCCCGACGACCGCGGCGGCCCCCAGGAGCCGCCGTCCGGCGCGAGGGGCTACGCGCCGTTCACGACGATGGGCCTCACGTGCCGCCGGTCGGGGAGCCCCAGAGCGATCCGGGTCGCGTCGGGCATCCACCGGCTCGCCTCCCCGTCAGCCGCATGAGCGCTTGACGCCGCGGGGCCCCGACGGCCGTCGTGTCGAGGCTCCTCCCTGCTGTCGATCGCAGGCGGCGAGGCGGACGAGCATCAGGCGAGCTTCGGCGCGGGGAGGGGGCCGGAGTCCCGCTCGCCGTCGCGGACCGCCTCGTGCGGGCCCATGTCGAGGCGGAACGGCGGGTAGACGTCGGTCATGAGCGCGGCGTAGGCCACGACGCGCAGCACCCAGCGGTTCATGCCCATCACGAGGTCGAAGATCGGGCGGGGGTACCGGCCGGTGGTGAGGAGCGCCAGGCCGGCGAACAGGACGAGCAACCCCGAGAGCCCGCCGGCCCAGAGCCAGTTCGAGGCGTTGATGGCCGCCCAGGCGCCCCCGGTGAACACCGAGACGACCAGGTAGTGCGGGAGCGCGAGGAGCCACCACTTCACGAGCACGAGCCCGCGCGAGAGCTCCCGCGGGTAGGTCACGTGCAGCTGCGTCGGGTAGTCCGGCTCCTCGCCGAGGGAGAACGGCGGGTAGCGGTCGGTTCCGAGCGCGCTGTAGGAGTAGAAGCCGACCCGCCAGGACCAGCGCAGGACCCCCACGTTGAAGTCGAAGAGCGCGCGTGGGTAGCGGCCGGTGAAGAGGATCGCGAGGAACGCGACCACCGTCAGGCCCACGAACGCGACCGCCAGGAAGACCAGCGCGACGATGTGGGGCACGAGGAGCAGCCACTTCACGAGCCAGAGGCCACGGTTGAGGTTCGGCGCGAGGTCGCCCTCGACCTTCAGCGGGTACGTCCCTGCGGTGCCGGTCGTCATGGCGCTCTCCGTCTGTGGGGTGGGCGACGCGCACCGACGCGACGCGATCACATGCGCCGCCGACGTCATCGTGGGCCTGCGCGAGGTGCACGTCTCGAGCGGCCGGCGTGGGAGCCGACCGGACGGTCGGAGTCGCAACATCCGCGTCCGCGTACTGCTGGACGACGCGTCTTCCGTCCTACACAAGCGGACGCAAGAAGTCAACGCCCGAGCCGCGGCTCTCCTCCATCTCGAGGCCTCGGTGGGGGCGAGGTGCTGCATGACCGGCTTGCCGTGCCTGCCGCCACGCCCTGGCACCTGGACGGTCTTGCCGCGCCCCCCTTGTGCACGGGGCGCATCCCGGTAGTTTGGGCGGCGCGGATGCGCGCTCACGCCACCGCGGACGAGAGACGGTACGCCATGTGCAGGTTCGCGGGGACCGGCCGGGGCCACGCCGTCAGGACGCTCGGCGCCGCCCTCGGAGCGCTGGCCGTGCTGGGCGCACCGTCGTCGGCCGCGGCGGTCGACGCGACGCCGTTGGACACCTGGGTGGTCGACGGGGACGTCTCCGCGATGGCGATCGCGGGCAACACCGCGTACCTGGGCGGCGCGTTCAGCCAGATCGGGCCCCGGACCGGTCCCGGCGTCGGCCTGGACGCCGTCACGGGGAAGGACCGCGGCTTCCCGATGGTCGAGCGCGACGGTTCGCCGGCCTTCGTGAGGGTCGTCGTCCCGGACGGTTCGGGCGGCTTCTACCTCGGCGGCTTGTTCGACACCGTCGGCGGCCAGCCGCGCAGGAACGCCGCGCGCGTGCTCGCCGACGGGTCCGTCGCGGCCTGGAACCCGAACGTCAGCGGGCTCGTCGCCGCGCTCGCTCGCTCGGGCTCGACCGTGTACCTCGGTGGCGGCTTCGCGGGGGCCAACGCCGTCAACGGCTCGCTCACGCGCGACAATGCCGCGGCGGTCGACGCCACTTCGGGCGTCGCCACCGCATGGGATCCCGACCTGAACGGCGCCGTCGCGGCCATCGCCGTCGCCGGGTCGACGGTCTACCTCGGGGGCGCCTTCGCGGGGGCCAACGCCGTCAACGGCACCCTGACCCGCAACCGCCTCGCGGCGGTCGACGCGGCCACGGCCGTGGCGCTTCCCTGGGACCCGAACGCGAACAACACCGTGAACAGCCTTGCCGTCTCGGGGGCCTCGGTGTTCATCGGCGGCAACTTCTCCGGCGCCGCGGCGATCGACGGCAAGGCGCGCACCCGGGTGGCCGCCGTCGACGGCGAGACCGGCGTGGCCACGACCTTCGCCCCTCAGGTCAACGGCACGGTCAGCACGCTGGCGGTCCTGGGCTCCGATCTGTACATCGGCGGGGCCTTCTCCTCCGTGGGCGGCGCCGCTCGCCACAACGCGGCAGCGGTCGACGTCCCCTCGGGCGGCGGTGTGACGAGCTGGGCTCCCGAGCCCAACAATCGGGTCTACGACCTCACGCTCTCGGGCTCGACCGTGTACCTCGCGGGCGACTTCGGCGTCCTCGGCGGCCGGCCGCGCTCCTTCCTCGGCGCCGTGAGCGCGATCACGGGCGCGGTGACGGACTTCGACCCGCACGCGAGCTCCGCCGCCACGTCGGTGGCGGTGGCGGACTCCACCGTCTACGCGGGCGGCCAGTTCGCCATGGTCAACTCCGTGCCCCGCAGGAACGCCGCCGCCGTCGACCTCACCACGGGCGAGGCGACCGCCTGGGATCCGGGGATCACGGCGCCGAGGGCCGGGGACCAGGTGCGCTCCCCCGTCACCTCGCTTGCGGTAGCGGGGGCCACCGTCTACATCGGCGGCGGCTTCCACGGACCGGGGTCGGTCAACCAATCGGCGCTGCGCAACCACGTCGCCGCGGTCGACGCGACCACTGGCCTGGTGCAGCCGTGGAACCCCAACCCGGACGGTGCAGTACTCAAGATCAAGCCCGCCGGCTCGACCGTCTTCCTCAGCGGCTACTTCGGGAGCCTCAGCCCGAGCGTGGGCGGGGGGCGCGCCCAGATGGGCGCCGCGGAGGTCTCCGCGGGGTCGGGCGCCCTGACCGGCTGGAACCCGAAGCCCGACGGTCTCGTCACCGACATGGCCCTGTCGGCCTCGCAGGTCTATCTCGCCGGCACGTTCCTTCATCTCGACACCCGTCCCCGGTCGACCGTCGGCGCGGTCGATCGCACGACCGCCGTGGCGACGAGCTGGGAGCCCGTCGTCACAGGCACCCGTGGAGGCTTCGGCGGGCCGAGCGGCGTGGTGGTCTCCCTCGCTGTGTCGGGTTCGACGGTGTACCTCGGCGGCCTCTTCACCGCCATCAGCGGCGTGCCACGGAACAACGGGGGCGCCGTCGACGCCACCACGGGCGCCGTCAGCGCGTGGAACCCCAACTTCGTGTCCTACGTCCTAAGTCTCACCGCCGCGGGCGGGACGGTCTATGCCTCCGGCATGTTCGGCGGGCCGACGGCGGTCAACGGCAATGTCGAACGCAACTTCGTCGCGGCCCTGGATGCCACCACCGGCACCGCGGTGGCCCCGGATTTCCGCGCCCCGAATCTGGTCGGCATGGTGACCGCGGATGATGGCCTCGTCGGGATAACGGGATTCGGCGTGCCCGGTGGAGGGTGGGGTTCGTTCGGCACGCGGGGCAGCTTTGCGATCCTCGGGACCGCGCCCGCCATCACGGCCCAGGCCGCCGACCGCACGGCGGACGCGGGCACCGATGCGACGTTCACCGTGGCCGCCTCCGGCGCCCCGGCCCCGACGCTTCAGTGGCAGCAGTCCTCCGACGGCGGGGCGACCTTCAGCGACCTCGCGGGTCAGACCGGGGCGTCCCTCACCGTCTCGGACGTCACGGCCGCGCAGAGCGGCCGGCGCTATCGCCTCAGGGCGCGCAGCCTCGCCGGGACCGCGCTCAGCGCTCCTGCGACGCTCACCGTGGCCGCGGCCCCGGCACCTGGACCGGCGCCGCCCGTCCAGGCACCCCCGACCGCGGCGCCGCCGACCCCTACGGTTCCGCCGGCGCCCGTCGCCGGCCGCGTCAAGCTGGTCACCCGTACGGCGACCATCACCAAAGGGGTCGCCCGCGTGATCCTCAGCTGCACTGGGGCGACCGCCTGCACCGGTCGGGTGAGGCTCACGGTCCTCGGGACGAAGGGCAAGCGCATCCCGATCGCCGCCGCCACCTACTCGATCAAGGCGGGCAAGCGCTCGACGCTCCGCCTGCGGGTCAGCAGTCGCAACCAGAAACTGCTGTTCCGCCTGCGTAACCGGCGCGGCACCGCCGCGACGTTGACCCCGAAGTCAAGCCCGGCCCTCGCGACCACCCTCACGCTGAAGCGAGCGAAGCGCTAGCCGGAGGGCGCACGCCGGACACCGGCCGGGGCGGCGACGTCCTGCTGCTGTGCTCGGATGAGCTTTCCGAACCAGCGAACGCGGCGGCCCTCGTCTCCTTCCTCGCGCGTGGCCGAGCACGCCGATCGGCCCGCCGTGAGGCGGGCCGCCGGCGCTTCGTCGCTGCGGCCACAGCTGCCCCCACGTCGCGTCGACGGCCCGGACGCAGCGACCCGCTCATCTCCACCTCATGTCCCTGCAGCAGGCTGGCTCCATGCTCATTCCAGTCCCCGCGGCCCTCGGCTACCCAGCACTCGGCGCCCTGGTCTTCGGCGAATCGACCGGTCTGCCGGTGCCGGGAGAGACCGCGTTGATCACCGCGGGCGGCCTGGCCGCGGCGGGGCACCTCGCGCTGCCCGTCGTCGTCGTCATCGCGATCGTCGCCGCCGTCACCGGCGATACGCTCGGCTACTGGATCGGACGCAGACGCGGACGAGCGTTCCTGCTGCGCGACGGGTTCATGGCCGACCACCGTCGCCGTGCCGTCACCCGAGCCGACCGCTTCTTCGCACGTCGTGGAACGGCGACGGTCTTCGTCAGCCGCTTCATCCCCGGCGTGCGCGTCGTCGCCGCGGTCATGGCCGGCGCGACCCGGATGCCATGGCGGCGCTTCGCGCTGGCCAACACGCTCGGCGCGATCGTCTGGGCCACCACGGTCGCCGGTCTGGCCTACCTGCTCGGTCCGTCGGGGGCAGCGATGCTCGCCGTCGGCGGCCTGGCCTTCGGCGGCCTGGCGCTGACCGGCGGCTGGTGGCGCCAGCGCCGCCGCGGGTCGACGCCTCGGTCGGTGGCAGCCAGCGCGTGAGGCCGGCTGGAGCCGCGCTCACGCGCACTCATCCACCGGCGCCGACCGGAAGGCTCAGCACGAAGCGGCCCCCGGGATGCCCATGGTCGACGACGAGGTCTCCGTGCATGCGACGGGCGAGCTCGCGCCCGATCGCCAAGCCAAGACCGAACCCGGGGCTCGTCGAGGCGGTGCTCCCGCGCTCGAAGCGCTCGAAGATCCGCTCCCGCTCGGCCGTCTCGACCCCGGGCCCGGCGTCCTCGACGACAAGCGTCGCCCGACCGGCGTGCATCGCGGTGCGCACCCGCAGTGTGGAGCCGGCCGGTGCGTGACGCAGCCCGTTGTCCAACAGGATCCGCAGGATCTGCGCCACCGCGCCCGGATCCCCCAGTGCCTGTGCCGATCGGCTCGCATCGAGGTCCAGACGCACGTCGGCGGCCCGCGCCCGGCCGGCGAACTCCTCGAGGACCGACTGCGCCACGTTCCGCAGTGCGACGTTCTCCGCCAGGAGCACGGGGCTCGCGTCGGCGCGGCTGAGGTCGAGCAACTGGGCGGCCAGGGCGGACAACCGGACGGCCTGCGCCTCGGCACGCTCAGCCTGGACCCGGGCATCGGCGAGATCGGCGGGCTCGGCTTCCAGATCTCCGCGCAGCAGGTCCAGCATGAGCAGAAGCGAGGCCAGGGGCGTTCGCAGCTCGTGCGACGCGGTTGCGATGAACGACTTGCGTGACTGGTCCTGTTCGCGCAGCCGCGCCTGCATCTCGGAGAAGGCCCTCGTGAGGTCGCCCACCTCATCGCGGGTGTCGTCGGCCTGCAGCTCGGCGACGGGGCCCACGGCGGCGACCCGTAGCACGGCGTCGCGAAGGTCACCGAGCCGCCGGGTCAGGCCGGACGAGAGGACGACGCCGGCGAGCAGTGCGACCGCGAGGCTGATGCCAGCGGCGATCTCGAACTCGCGGCGCACCACCGCGGCGGCCTCCCGGGCTCCGTCGAGCGACCGGCGCAGGGCCAGGCCGTAGCGCCGATCTCCGATCTCGATCGCCACGGCGAACCGAGCCTCGCTCTCGCCCCCCTCGCCGTCTATGCCCTTCGACGACCCGCCGGTCCGCGCCGCTGCCAC
>JAOPZO010000101.1 GCA_025964065.1 Solirubrobacterales bacterium
CGCGCTCATCGCCTCCGCGAGCGACGCCGCGCCCGACGTCGTGATCGAGGCCGACGACTCGATGACCGTCATGTACAGCTCCGGCTCGACCGGCATCCCGAAGGGCATCGAGCACACGCACGGCGCCCGGATGGTCTACCCGCTCGGGTTCGGCCTGGGGCTGAAGATGGACCGCTTCTCCGTCGCCGCCGTGTCCACGCCCCTGCACGCATCGGGCAGCTGGATCACGATCTTCCCGGCGATGTACCGGGGCGGGACCGTCGTGCTGCTGCCGTCCTACACGCCCGAGGCGTTCCTGCGCGCCGTCGAGGAGGAGGGCGTGACGCACGCCTTCATGGTCCCGACGATGTACATCACGCTGCTCAGGTCGCCCGACATCGAACGGCGCAGCACCTCGAGCATCAAGGTGCTCCTGACCTCGGGCCAGTCGTTCGCCACTGCGACGGCCGCCGAGCTCCGCGCACGGTTCCCGGACGTCCGGCTCCAGGAATGCTGGGGGCTGACCGAGGGTCTCATGTCGATCCGCCTGCCGGAGGACGACGACCGCGGGAAGGGCGGCTCGGTCGGCAAGCCGCTGCTCCTCGACGACCTGCGGATCATCGACGCGGAGGGCCGCGAGCTCCCCCGAGGCGAGACCGGCGAGATCGTCGGCTTCGGCTCCGGGTTGATGAAGGGGTACCTGAACGACCCCGAGCGGACCCGGTCGGTCATCTGGACCGACCCCGACGGACTCGACTTCCTGCGCACCGGCGACGTCGGCCACCTCGACGAGGACGGCTACCTCTACGTCTCCGGCCGGCTGAAGGACATGATCAAGTCGGGCGGGATCAACATCTACGCGATCGACATCGAGGACGTGTTCATGCGGCACGCCGCGGTGAACGAGGTCGCGGCGATCGCGGTGCCCCACGAGAAGTGGGGGGAGACCCCGCTGCTCGTCGTCGTCCCGAAGGACGGGGCCGAGGTCGACGCCGACGAGCTCCGGGCCTGGGGCAACGAGCGCTTGGCCAAGTACCAGCGCGTGAGCCGCGTGGTCGTCGTCGACGACCTCCCTCGCGCCACCTACGGCAAGGTCCACAAAGACCGTCTCCGGGAGCAGTTCCGCGACGTCGGCACAACCACCGCGAACGCGGGGGAGAGCACATGAGCAACCTGACTGGCGTTGACGCCGTCGACCTCGACAAGGAGCACGAGGTCGAGTACCCCGACTACGAGAGCCTGCGGCTCGACTGGCCGGCCGAGCACGTGCTGCGCGTGACGATGTCGCGCGGGAAGATGAACGCGCTGGACTTCACGATGCACCGCGACCTGACGTCGATCTGGCGCCTGATCGACCGTGATCCGGCCGTCGGCTCCGTCCTGCTCTGCGGCGACGGCAAGGCGTTCTCCGCCGGCGGTGAGTTCGACATGATCGAGCGCATCCTGGCGGACTACGACTTCCGCATGGTCATGTGGAAGGAGGGCCGTCAGCTCGTCCAGAACCTCGTCGAATGCGGCAAGCCGATCGTCGCCGCCATCGACGGCGCCGCGGCCGGCGGCGGGCTCACCTGCGCGCTGCTGTCGGACGTGACGGTCGCCGGACGAACCGCCAAGATCGTCGACGGCCACACGACGCTCGGCATCGCCGCCGACGACCACGCCGTCCTGATCTGGCCGCTGCTCTGCGGCATGGCGAAGGCCAAGTACCACCTCATGACGAACGAGCCCCTCTCCGGCGAGGAGGCCGAGCGCATCGGCCTGGTGAGCGTGTGCGTCGACGACGACGCCGTGCAGGACAAGGCGCTCGAGATCGCCATCCGGCTGGCGGCGGGGGCGCCGTCCGCGATCCGCTTCACCAAGCACTCGCTCAACTCCTGGCTCAAGACCGCGTGGCCGGCGTTCGAGGCCTCGCTGGCGTTCGGGATCCTCGGCTTCACCGGTCCGGAGGCTCGCGAGGGCCTCGATGCCCTCCAGGAGCGACGGGCACCGAACTTCAACCCGCGCTCGTTCGTCTGAGGTCGCGCACCCCATGAGCTCTCCCTCCTCTCCCGCCGCGGACGACATCCGCACCTACGTCGTCACGGGCGCCGCCGGGGGCATCGGCGGCGCCGCCGCGGAGCGCCTCCGTGCGAGCGGCGCCAACGTCGTCGCCGTCGACATCAGCCAGCGTCGTCTCGACGAGTTCGCCGAGCGAACCGCGCACCACCCGGGCGAGGTGCTGACGGTGCGCGCCGACGCGACGGTCGAGGACGGCGCGGCCGACGTGGTCGCCAAGGCCCTCGATCGCTTCGAGACGATCCACGGGATCGCGAACGTCGCCGGCGGCATCCCGAAGATCGACGAGAACTCGTACGACATGCTGCTCAACGAGATCTCCCTCGACTTCTTCACGCGGACGTTCGCACTCAACGTCGAGACGGCGTTCCTCATGTCGCGCGCCGCCGAGGCCCACCTGATCGAGCGGAGCTACGGCAAGATCGTCAACGTCGCGTCGCTCGCGGCCTGGGGAAACCGGCACGAGCTCGGGAACGCGGCGTACAACTCCGCCAAGGCCGCCGTCGTCGGCCTGACGCGGACGATGAGCATGCTGCTCGGCAAGCACGGCGTCCGCGTCAACGCGATCGCTCCCGGGCTGATCCTCAGCCCACGGGTGGAGAGCTTCGTCGACCCCGCCTACCTCGATCGCCACCTCGAATCGACCGCGCTCGGCCGGCTGGCCACCCTGCAAGAAGCCGGCGAGACGATCGCCTTCCTCCTCGAGCCGGGCTCGGACGGCATCACAGGCGAGGTCGTCCGCGTCGCCGCCGGCGTACGATGAGCCCCGCGGTACCGATCGCGATGGCGCCGACAGAGCTGCTCTCGCTGTCTGTCGAGGAGGTTGGGCGCCGCATCGAGGCGCTACTCGCCGAAACCATCGGGCAGCCCGTGTCGGTGACCGGCGTCCGGCGCACCTTCGGCGGAAACGCACGACGCGCATGGTCGTTCGACGCGGCGTGGAGCTCGGGCGGTGAGGACGTTGCGTTCGAGGGCATCATGCTGAGTCAAGTCGAGCGGGCGCAGGTCGACGGCGACCTCGCAGACGAGCATGCCCTGCTGCGTGGCCTCCAGGCGGCGCGCGTCGAGGCGCCCGACGCCATCGCCCTCGACGTGACCGGCGAGGTGATCGGTGCGCCGTCGGTGGTCCTGGAACGGCGCCCGGGGGACGCGAACGCCGTCCGTTTCCTGCGCGCAGAGGACCCCGTCGCGCCCACGGCAGCGATCCGGCACCTCGCCGCGCTCGCCGCTCGGCTGCACACGTACGACTGGCGTGCTGCGGGTCTCGGACCGGTTCTCGGCGACGAAGGTCTCGATCCGCGAGCGGCCGCCCGGCAGCAGGTCGAGGGGTGGCAGGCGTCGTTCCTTGCGGCCCGGATGGAGCCGCAGCCCGTGCTGACGTCGGTTTACCGCTGGCTGCTCGATCGCCTTCCGGAGCCCGAGCGCGTCTGCGTCGTCCACGGCGACTTCCGTCTCGGCAATTTCCTTTACGTCGGTGACCGCATCACTGCGCTGCTCGACTGGGAGCTCGCTCACCTCGGCGATCCGGTCGAGGACCTCGCCTGGGCCTACCGCGACTTCTGGAGCCCCGCCCGCTTCGTCCCACTCGAGGACTTCGTGGACGCCTACGCCGCCGCGGGCGGCCCCCGCCCGCGCCCTGCGCACCTGCGCTACTACCGCGTCTTCACCGAGGCGAAGTTCGCGACCATCTCGCTGCGGGCGGCTCGCGCCTTCCACGAGGGCCGCACGACGAACCTCCGGTTGGCCGACCGCGCCGCCACCGTCA
>JAOPZO010000124.1 GCA_025964065.1 Solirubrobacterales bacterium
GGCCGCCCGCGTACCGGCTCCCGCTGAGCGCGCCCCTCGCCGCCCCCGGCGCTGGCAGACTCCCGCGCCATGGCCGCCACCTCCGTGCTCTCCGACGGCACCATCCGCCGCCTCGTCGACGAGGGCCGTGTCCGCATCGACCCCTGGGACCCGGGCATGGTGCAGCCCGCCTCGGTGGACCTCCGGCTCGGCAGCTCCTTCCGCGTCTTCCACAACCACCGGGTCCCGGTCATCGACCTCGCGGACCCGCCGACGAACCTCACGGAGCACGTCGGGGTCGAGGACGGCGAGTCGTTCGTGATCCATCCGGGCGAGTTCGTCCTCGGGCGCACGCAGGAGTGGGTGGAGCTCCCGGCCGACATCGTCGCCCGCATCGAGGGCAAGAGCTCGCTCGGCCGCCTCGGGCTCATCGTGCACGCGACGGCCGGCTTCGTCGACCCGGGCTGGAAGGGGACGCTCACGCTCGAGATCACGAACCTCACGCGCGTGCCGATCGTCCTGTGGCCCGGCAAGCCGATCGCGCAGCTCTCGTTCATGACGCTCGACGCGCCGGCCGAGCGGCCCTACGGGCACCCCGACCTCGGGTCGCACTACGCGGGCCAGGTCGAGGCGACGGAGTCGCGCTACGGCGCGGCCCCGCCCGCCGCCTGAACTCCTCCCCGCGGGCCGCGCGGGCGGGGTAGGCTCGCGCGCCATGTCCGTCACCGCGCTGCTCGTGCTCGCCGCCGAAGAGGCCGAGAGCTCGAAGACCGTCTTCTACATCGCGGGCGGGGCGCTCGCGATCTGGGCCGTCATCGTGTCGCTGATCGGCCTCTCGCGGCCTGAGTTCCCGCGCACGGAGGGCGTCACCCGCGGGGTCTACGGGATCTCCGCGGTGCTCGTCGTCTTCGCGATGGCGAGCTCGATCCTGTCGGGCTAGCCACGGGCCGCGGTCGGCAGGCTAGCCGCGGGTGACGGGCGGGTAGGCTTCGCCCGACTCGAGCACCCCCAGGAAAAGAGAGCACGTGAGCACGGAGACCCAGGCCGACAGCGGCGTAGCCGCGGCCGGAAGCGACAGCCTCACCGTCACGGACAACCGGACGGGACAGACCTACGAGGTGCCGATCACCGACGGCACGGTCCGGGCGATGGACTTCCGGCAGATGAAGACGGGTGAGGACGACTTCGGCCTCATGACCTACGACCCGGCGTTCACGAACACCGCGTCGTGCCGGTCGGCCATCACCTACCTCGACGGCGAGGCCGGTGTCCTCGAGTACCGGGGCTACCCGATCGACCAGCTCGCGGAGAAGTCGACCTACCTGGAGGTCGCCTACCTGCTGGTGCACGGCGAGCTCCCGACCCAGCCGCAGCTGGACCAGTGGACCCACGACATCACGATGCACACGTTCGTGCACGAGAACGTCAAGGAGTTCATGGGCGGCTTCCGCCACGATGCGCACCCGATGGGGATGCTGCTCGGCGGCGTCGGCGCGCTCTCGACGTTCTACCCGGACGCGAACGAGATCTCCGACCCGGACAACCGGATGATCCAGACGATCCGGCTCATCGCGAAGATGCCGACGCTCGCCGCCTTCGCGTTCCGCCACACCCGGGGCCAGCCGTACAACTACCCCGACAACGACCTGAACTACCCGGGCAACTTCCTCGGGATGCTCTACAAGATGACCGAGCTGAAGTACGAGCCGGACCCCCGGCTCGAGCGCGCGCTCGACATCCTCTTCATCCTCCACGCGGACCACGAGCAGAACTGCTCGACGAACGCGGTCCGCGCGGTCGGCTCGTCGCAGGTCGACCCGTACTCGGCCGTCGCAGCCGGCATCGGCGCCCTCTACGGCCCGCTGCACGGCGGCGCGAACGAGGCGGTGCTGCGCATGCTGCGCCGCATCGGCACGGCGGACAACATCCCCGGCTTCATCGAGGGCGTGAAGAAGGGCGACGAGAAGCTCATGGGCTTCGGTCACCGCGTCTACAAGAACTTCGACCCGCGCGCCACCATCATCAAGAAGGCGTGCGAGGACGTGTTCGAGGTGACGGGGAAGAACCCGCTGCTCGACATCGCGACGGAGCTCGAGAAGCACGCGCTCGAGGACGAGTACTTCGTCAAGCGCAAGCTCTACCCGAACGTCGACTTCTACTCGGGGCTCATCTACGAGGCGCTCGGCCTGCCCGTCGAGATGTTCCCCGTGATGTTCGCGATCCCGCGCACGAGCGGCTGGATCTCCCAGTGGCTCGAGATGGTCGTCGACAAGGAGCAGAAGATCGCCCGCCCGCGCCAGGTGTACACGGGCGCCCGCAGCCGCGACTACGTCGGGATCGGCCAGCGCTGATCCGCTGGGGTCCGGGTCGGCCCCACGGGGCTGATCCGCACCCCGCGTTCCCGCCATGTCCTGGAAGCTCGTCGTCCGGCGGGGGCCGAAGGTCGTCAAGAGCAGCCACCCCGAGCTCGCGGGGGCGCTTCGCGCACTCGAGGAGGCGCTGCGCGTCGTACCCGAGAGCGGCACGCGCACGGCGTTCCGGCGCGAGTACGCCCCGGTGCAGCAGGTGGTCGCGCGCGGCGAGGTCCGCGGGCCGCGCCGGGTGCGCGGCGGCGTCGACCTGCGGGGCGACGGCTCGGCGGAGGCGTGGACGGGGCGCCTCTCGAAGGAGCTCGTCGCGGCCGGGGCCGGCGAGACGGCGTACGCCGCGCTGGGCCGCGTGCTCCGCTCCCGCGTAGGGGGTTGACGCATGCGCTGCCGCGACGACCTCGCCCTCGAGGGCTCCTGGTCCCTCGCGCTCGGCCGGCCCCGGCCGTCGTGGGCCTCCCGGGCCTCCTGCTGCCGTCCCCGGACGGCGTGGGCCACGGCCTGCTCCTCGTCCCGGCGGTACGTGACGGTGCCCGGCGCCCTCAGGAGGTCTTGAGGTCCGCCGCCGTGAGCTGCGCGCCGTAGGGGCCGCGGCCGGTGAGGCAGTGCG
>JAOPZO010000199.1 GCA_025964065.1 Solirubrobacterales bacterium
CGGGCCGGAAGCCCGCCTGCAGCGCGGCCCGCCCGAGCGTGCGGGCGGCGCCCCGCAGCTCCTCCTTCGTGTGCGAGGCCATGACCGCGAGCCGCAGCCGCGAGGTCCCGTCGGGCACCGTCGGCGGCCGGATGGCCTGCGCGAAGACGCCCCGCTCGAGCGCGGCCTCGCAGATCGCCATGGCCTGCGCGGCGTTCCCGATCACGAGCGGCACGATCTGGGTGGAGGAGCCCGCGACGTCGAAGCCCTCCCGCGCGAGCTCCTGCCGGAGCGTCCGTGCCCGCGAGCGCAGATCGAGCACGCGCGCGGGCTGCTCCTCGAGCAGCTCGAGCGCCGCGAGCGCGCCGGCGATCGCGGGCGGCGGCGGGGCGGTCGAGAAGATGAAGGGCCGCGCGGTGTTCACGAGCAGCTCGCGCATCGCCTCCGTGCAGGCGACGAACGCGCCGTACGCGCCGAGCGCCTTCCCGAGCGTCCCGACCACCACGAGGTGCTCCGCGCCCTCGAGCTCCGCCTCCGCGACCGCACCCCGGCCGCCCGGGCCGAGGCAGCCCGTGGCGTGCGCCTCGTCCACCACGAGCCACGCGCCGCGCTCGCGCGTCAGCGTCGCGAGCTCCTGGAGCGGCGCGACGTCGCCGTCCATCGAGAAGACGGAGTCCGTCACGACCACGGCGCGCTCCTCCGGCGCCTGGTCGAGCAGCCAGCGGAGGTGCTCGACGTCGCCGTGCGCGTAGACCGCGGTGCGACCCTTGGCCAGGCGGCAGCCGTCGATGATCGACGCGTGGTTGAGCTCGTCGGAGCACACGAGGGTTCCCGCACCGCCGAGCGCCCCGATCACGCCGAGGTTCGCGAGGTACCCCGAGCCGAAGAGCAGCGCACGCTCCGTGCCCTTGAACGCCGCGAGGTGCTCCTCGAGGCGCTGGTGGATCGTCATCGTGCCGCTGACGAGGCGCGAGCCGCCGCTCCCGGCACCCCAGCGCATCGCGGCGTCCGCGGCGGCTTCCCGCACCCGCGGGTGGTCGGCGAGCCCGAGGTAGTTGTTCGAGCAGAGCAGCAGGACGGGCCGGCCGTCGAGGACGACCCGCGCGCCCTGCGGCCCGCTGACGAGGCGGGTGCGACGCCGGAGCCCGGCCGCGTCGAGCTCCGCCAGCCGGTCCTCGATCTCGGCGCTCACCCCGGCCCCTAGAGGCCGTGGGGAAGGCCGGAGGCCGCGAGCTCCTTGCCGTCCGGCCACTTGTTCGGCGCGCCGTCCGGGCGGGCCGGGATGACGCCCTTCTTCGCGAAGCGCAGCTGCTCCGCGGGATCCCAGAGCTTCACCTCGATGCCGGCCGCGACGGCCTCCTCCTTCGTGTCGAGGAACGCCTCGACCACGTCGGGGGTCTCGCCCTCGAGCCAGCCCGAGCGGTTGTCCGGGCGCGGCGCGGCGCCGTTGTCGGGCTGCCGGGCGATGTTCAGCCCGAGGTCGGTGAACATCTTGCGGTCCTCCTCGGGGGTGGAGCCGAGCGTCGTGAGGAAGTTGCCCATCATCACGCCGTTGAGCCCGGCCTTGACCGCGAGGGCCTGCAGCTCGCCGATGTTCTCGACGCGCCCGCCGCAGAGGCGGAAGAGGGCCTCGGGGAGGATCAGGCGGAAGATCGCGATCCACTTCACGGCCTCCCACGGGTCCATGTAGTCGCGGTCGCCGAACTTCGTCCCCGGGCGCGGGTTGAGCAGGTTGATCGGCACCGACGTCGGGTTGATTCTCGCCAGCTCGAACGCCATCTCGACCCGCTGCTCACGCGACTCGCCGAGGTTCAGGATCCCGCCGACGCAGGTCTCCAGGCCCGCTTCCTCGACGGCCTGGATCGTCCGCAGGCGGCCCTCGTAGCGGACGGTGGAGGAGACCTCGGGGTAGTAGCTCTCCGCGGTCTCCACGTTGTGGTGGACCCGCTGGATCCCCGCGTCCTTGAGCTGCTTGGCGCGCGCGGCGCTCATGTGGCCGACGGACGCGCAGCGCTTCAGGTTCGTCTCCGAGGCGACGAGCCGCGCGCCCTCGAGGATCTTCTCGAAGTCCCTCTTGGAGAGCCCCTGGCCCTGCGTGACCATGCAGAAGCGGTGCGCGCCGGCGGCCTCCGCGGCGCGCGCGTGCTCGAGGATCTGCTCGGGCTCCATCATCGCGTGCAGCGGGGTCTCGGCCTCCGCGAAGCGCGACTGCGCGCAGAAGCCGCAGTCCTCCGCGCACCCGCCGGACTTGGCGTTGACGAGGGAGCACAGGTCGGTCGCGTCGCCGAACTGCTCCTGGCGCGCGAGCCACGCCCGCTCGACCAGCTCCTCGATCTGCGCGTGGTCCTCGAGCTCGCCGAGCCGGCGAGCCTCCTCACGGGTGATGAGCGGCGGCATCGACGGAAGCCTAGGCAGCGCGGCGGACGGGTGTCGTGCCGCGGGCTTCCGGCCCGGTGGCCGTCCGCGTTCACTAGGGTTTCCGCGACGGCGTGCGCCCGCACCACCCGCTCGCGAAGGCCCCGATCCCAATGAGCCAGCACCCGATCAGAGTCTTCCTCTGCGACGACGTCCCGGCGTTCCGCTCGCTGATGCGGTACGTGCTCGAGGAGGACCCGGGCATCCGGGTCGTCGGTGAGGCGGGCGACGGGCAGGCGGGGGTGGACGGGGTCGCGGAGGAGAAGCCGGACGTCGTGCTGCTCGACCTCTCCATGCCGATCCTCGACGGGCTCGAGACGATCCCGCTGATGCTCGACGTCTCGCCCGGCACGAAGATCATCGGCCTCTCGGGCTTCACCGCCGACCGCATGGCGGAGACGATGATCGCCCAGGGCGCCCTCGCCTACTTCGAGAAGGGCGCCGACCTCGAGGACATCACGCAGATGGTCCGCGAGCTCGGCACGCCGGCTCCCTAGCCGAGCTCGACGACGAGCGGCGCGTGGTCGGAGGGCTTCGTGCCCTTCCGGAAGTCCCGCTCGATCCCCGCCCGCACGAGCCGCGGCACGAGCGCCCCGGACACGAGCGCGAGGTCGATCCGCAGGCCGAGCCCGCGGTGGAAGTGGCCCTGGCGGTAGTCCCACCAGGTGAAGTGCGTGCGGTTCGGGTCCTCGGCGCCGAGGGGGTAGAGGGCCCGGTAGGCGTCGACGAGGCCCCCGGCCGCGGAGAGCTCGGCGAGCGCCTCACGCTCCTCCGGGGTCACGTGGGTCGAGCCCGCGAAGGCCTCGGGGTCGTACACGTCCGCGTCGTCCGGGGCGATGTTGAAGTCGCCCATCACCACGAGCTCCTCGGCGCGCAGCGCGTGCAGCCGCTGCCCCATGGCGTGCAGGAACTGGAGCTTCTCCGCGAACGGCTCGGAGCCGACGGCCTGCCCGTTGACGACGTAGGCGCTCGCGACGCGCAGCCCGTCCACCCGTGCGTCGATCCAGCGCGCCTGGTCCGGCCGCGCCTCGCCCGGGAGCCCGAGGTGGACGTCGGTCACCTCGCGCCCCTCGCGGGCGAGGATCGCGACGCCGGCCCAACGGCCGCCCGAGTGGTGCACGGCCCGGTAGCCCGCCGCCGCGAGCTCGTCGGCCGGGAAGGCCGCGGGCTCGGTCTTCGTCTCCTGCAGGCAGAGCACGTCGGGCTCGTGCGCTGCCAGGAACTCGAGCACCCGTGGCGCGCGGGCCTTGAGCGAGTTGACGTTCCAGGTGACCAGGCGCACCCGGGGCAGGCTACGCCGTGACCCGCGCGAGCTGCTCGGGGATGGAGCGCTCGGGTCCCGGGCCGGAGGTCCGCGACCTCGCGCTCCCCGGCCGGCCGGGCGTGGGAGGACGCCGCCTCCGGAAGTGCGTCACCCAGCCGCCGGGCCCGTCGCCCCGAGGGACGAGCCGGGCATCCGGGCGAAGGGCCGGGGGAGGCTCACCCCGCGGGTGTCCCCCGGGTGGCGACCGTGAGTGCGCCGAGCAGCGCCGGGTCCTCCGCGACGCCGCCGGGCCGGCTGCGCGCGACGAGGTCGTCGCGGCCCGCGCACGGCACGGCCACCCCGCCGACCTTCGTGATGACCGCGCGACGGGCCAGCACGAGATGACGGATCCCGTTGGGCGCCAGGACGAGGGCGCCCTGGCTCGTGGTGAACGTGAAGGTCGCGCCCGCGGCCAGCGCGCGGGAGCCGTCGGGCGCGGGGCGGATGCCCGCCATGCGCGCC
>JAOPZO010000308.1 GCA_025964065.1 Solirubrobacterales bacterium
CCACCGGCTCCTCGTGCGCGGGCACGGGGGCGGGGCCGGGCGCCGGCGCGACGGCTGCGGGCGGGTCGGTGTGCAGGCGACGCGGGAACGGGGAGGTGCGGACGCGGGTTCGGTTCAGGCGCATGTCGTCTTCCAGGGAACCCCACGGGAGTGCGGGTGTTGCTCTCCTTCATCGACCGTTTCCGGCGCGGCATGAAGCCATGCCCGTGCGCCACCTCTTTTGCGATACTCGAACCCAGCCCATGGACCCCTCCCGCAAGCGCAAGACCCGCCTCGTCGTCGCCCTCGCCGCCGCCGTCCTCCTGGCCGCCGCGCTGGTCTACACGAGCTTCAACACCTCGAGCGAGGCCGTCGACCCGAGCCGCCTCACGGCGAACGCCGTGGTCGGCCAGTCCTACGAGCTGACGGGCAAGGTCGCCGACGGCAGCATCTCCCGCGACGGGGGCACGATGGAGTTCCGGGTGCGCGACCGCGAGGGCGACGCGTCGGTGCCGGTCCGCTACACGGGCGCGGTGCCGGACCCGTTCCGCGAGGGCCGCGAGGTCATCATCACGGTCCGCAAGGAGGGCGCGACGTTCGTGGGCGAGAAGGATTCGCTCGTCACGAAGTGCCCCTCGAAGTACGAGACGGCCGACACGCCGTCCTGATGCCGACCCCGGGCTGAGCCATGGACGTCGTCGGCCGTGCCTGCCTGGTCCTGGCGCTCCTCGTCGCGCTCTACGGGATCGGCGCCTCGATCTACGGGGCCCGTACCCGGCGCCGTGACTGGGTCACCTCTGGCCGTCGCGCCGTCTACGGCGTCTTCGCGCTCTCCGCGGTCGCGTTCGGGATCCTCGAGCACGCGTTCCTGACCTCGAACTTCGCGTTCGAGGTCGTCGCGTCGCACTCCTCGACGACGACGCCGTGGTACTACCAGGCGGCTGCGGCGTGGTCCTCCCAGGAGGGCTCGCTGCTCCTGTGGGTCCTGCTGCTCTCGGCCTGGTCGAGCCTCGTGCTCTTCGTGACGCGCCGGCGCATGCGCGACGTCACGCCGTACGCCACGGCGACCCTGCTCGTCTTCGCGGCGTTCTTCGCCTCGCTGCTCGTCTTCAGCGCCTCGCCGTTCTCCGTCGCCGCGAACCCCGTCGCGGAGGGCAGCGGCCTGCAGCCGCTCCTGCGCAACCCGGGGATGCTCGCCCACCCGGTCTTCCTGTACTCGGGATACACGCTCTTCACGATCCCGTTCGCGTTTGCGATCGGCGCGCTCATCGTGCGCCGGGTCGACGCGGAGTGGATCGCCGCGACCCGCCGCTTCTCGCTCGCCGCCTGGCTCTTCCTCGGCATCGGCATCCTGCTCGGGTCGCGCTGGAGCTACGCCGAGCTGGGCTGGGGCGGCTACTGGGCCTGGGACCCGGTCGAGAACGCCTCGCTGCTGCCGTGGCTCACGGGCACCGCCTTCCTGCACTCCGTGATGATCCAGGAGCGCCGCGGGATGCTGAAGGTCTGGAACGCCTCGCTCATCCTGGCGACCGGCATCCTCGCGATCCTCGGCACGTTCCTCGTCCGCTCGGGCATCCTCGACTCGATCCACGCGTTCGGCGCCTCGACCCTCGGCGTGCCGTTCGTCGTCTTCATCGCAGTGCTGGTCCTGGGCTCGGCGTACCTCGTCGTCTCGCGCCAGGATGCGCTGAAGGCGGAGCACCGGCTCGACTCGCTGCTCTCCCGCGAGGCCGTCTTCCTCTTCAACAACCTCGTGCTCGTCGCGCTGACGTTCGTGATCCTGTTCCTCACGTTCTTCCCGTTGATCGCCGAGGCGCTCACGGGGACCAAGCGCGCGATCGGCCCGCCCGTCTTCGACAAGTTCGCGGTGCCGCTCACGCTGGTGCTCGTGCTGTTGTCGGGCATCGGGCCCGTCATCGCCTGGCGCAAGGCGAACGCCGAGAACGTGCGGCGGAACTTCCGCGTGCCGATCGCGGTCGGCGTCCTCGCCCTCGTGCTGCTCGCCCCGTTCACGTATGACAAGCCGCTCGCGCTGCTCATGTTCGGCGCCGGGGCGTTCGTCTTCGGCACGATCGGCCAGGAGTTCTGGCGCGGCATCCGCGCCCGCCGCGCCATGACGAGCGAGTCGGTCCCGGCCGCGCTCGTCTCGCTCGTGAGCCGCAACCGCCGACGCTACGGCGGCTACACGATCCACGCGGGCATGGCGCTGCTGTTCGTCGGCGTCGCCGCCTCCTCCGCGTTCCAGAACGCGACGGACGAGCGCCTCGACGTGGGACAGTCCGCGGAGGTCTCGGGCTACGACGTGACGTACAAGGAGGCGACGGGCGAGCTCGTCGTCCGCAACGGCCGCCTCGAGCGGCTCGAGTTCGGTGCGGTCCTCGAGGTCCGCAAGGACGGGAAGTTCAAGGGGACGCTCCTTCCGAACAAGGGCTACTACCCGACGAACACGCCGAACGCCCCGATCCGCGCCGCGTTCGAGGGCGAGGCGACGAGCGAGGTCGCGCTCGACGCCGGCCTGCGCAAGGACTTCTGGACCGCGGTCGCGCCCGACCTCTCCGTCCTCGACGAGGAGATCAACAACCGCGACGCCGTCCTCGTGGCCGCCGCGCGGAAGGCGGGCTCCGCCCTCGACCCGCAGCGCTTCGCCGAGCTGCGCCGCGTCTACTTCGAGGAGCTGCTCCGGCGCTACACGGAGAACCCGCCGCCCGCGACCTTCCGGTTGATCGTGTCGCCCATGGTCACCTGGATCTGGCTCGGCGCCATCCTGACCTTCCTCGGCGGGCTCATCGCCCTGTGGCCGGCCGCCCGCGGCGACCGCGCCGTGAGCCGCGCGACGGCGGGCTACGCGAGCCGCGTGGCGCGCGAGCTCGGCCGCGCCTAGCCCGAGGAGCCCGTGGACGTCGCCGCCCTCCTCGCCGTCCTGGTCCTGTTCGCGCTCGTCGTGGCGCTCGTCGGGCTGCCGCTGCGCGCGGGGACCGCAGAAGCCGCGGACGAGCGCGAGCGGCGCGACATCGAGGCGCTACTCGAGGCCAAGGAGGCCAAGTACCGCGAGATCCGCGAGCTCGAGATGGACTTCCGGACCGGCAAGCTGACCCCGGAGGACTTCCGCGACCAGGACCGCGCGCGCCGCGCGGAGGCCGTGGAGCTGCTGCGGCGGCTCGACGCCCTCGGTGCCGGCCCGGCGCCCGTGACGGCCACG
>JAOPZO010000322.1 GCA_025964065.1 Solirubrobacterales bacterium
GCGCCCCGCGGTCCGGGCGTGGGTCGTCGATGACCTGCTCGCCGACCCGCTGCTGGCCGGGTGGCTCGGCGCGCCGTGGGCGGCGACCCTCCGGGAGGGCTTCGCCGCCGACGACGCCACCCAGGCCGAGCGCGCGCTGCTCGCCGCCGGCCTGGTCCTGTGGGCCCGCGCGGCGGCGCGGGCCTGAGGTGCCGGGCACCTTCACCCGAAGGTGCCCGGCCCCGCGTCAGCCGCGCTTCCCCCGCCCGTACATGAAGCGGATCGCCTTCTGCAGGCCCTTCGTCACGCCCTTCCGGTACGGGTACATCTGCGGCTCGTCCTTCAGCGCGAAGCGCGTCACGAGGATCGACTGGTGCTGGCAGAACTTCCGGATGCCGCCCTTGCCGTGCCGCGTGCCGAGCCCGGATGCCTTCGCGCCACCCATGGGCAGCTCGAGCGCGAGGTAGTTGATGAGCGCGTCGTTCACGCACACCGCGCCGGCCTCGAGGCGGCGGGCGACGGCCTCGCCCTTCGCGACGTCCTTCGAGAACACGGACGCGGCCAGGCCGTAGGGCGAGTCGTTCGCGAGGCGGATGGCCTCCTCGGCGTCGGCGACCTTCATGATCGGCAGCGTCGGCCCGAAGGTCTCCTCGGTCATGCACTCCATCGTGTGGTCCACGTCGACGAGGACGGTCGGCTCGAACCAGTAGCCCCCCTGGCCGTCGTGGCCGCGCTTGCCGCCCACGACCGCGCGGGCGCCCTTCGCGATCGCGTCGTCCACGTGGCGCTCGACGATGTCGACCTGCTTCGGGAACGTCATCGAGCCGACGTCCACCGAGCCGGGCCCGGTCGAGACGCCGTGGCGGAGCGCGGCCGCCTTCGCCGTGACCTTCGCCACGAACTCGTCGTACACGGGCTCCTCGACGTAGACGCGCTCGATCGAGATGCAGGTCTGCCCGCCGTTGAACATCCCGTACTGGACCGCGAGGTTCGCGGCGCGGTCGACGTCCGCGTCGGCCAGGACGAGCATCGGGTCCTTGCCGCCGAGCTCGAGCGAGACCGGCGTGAGCGTCTCGGCGGCCTTCGCCATGACGCGCTTGCCCGTCGCCGTGGAGCCGGTGAACATGATCATGTCGACCTGGTCGACGAGCGCGGCGCCCGTGTCGCCGTAGCCCGTCGCGACCTGCATGACGCCCTCGGGCAGCCCGCACTCGTGCAGGCCCTCGAGCAGCAGCAGCGAGGTGAGCGGCGTGATCTCGGACGGCTTGAGGATCACGGCGTTGCCGGCGGCGAGCGCGGGGATGCAGTCGCCGAACGAGTTCGTGACGGGGTAGTTCCAGGGCCCGATGACCCCGATGAGGCCGAGCGGCGTGTGGCGGAGCACGAGCTTCTTGCCCTTGACGAACGGCGAGGCCGTGGAGACCTTCTCGTCCGCGAGGTACGGCTCGGCGTTCTTCGCCCAGAAGCCGAACGCGGCGACGCCGTAGGACCAGTCCGCGAGCTGCGCGTCCTCGTACGCCTTGCCCGTCTCGGACATGACGACCTGGATCACGCGCTCGGCGTTGTCGGTCATCCACTTCTGCATCCGCGACAGGACGCGGGCGCGGCCCTCGAAGCCGAGCGCGTTCCAGGCGGGCTGGACCGCGCGGCCGCGCGCGGCCATGGCGGCGACGGCGTCCGCGTCCAGGACCGGGACGTGGGCGATGACCTCCCCCGTCGCCGGATTCTCGACCGCGATCTGCGAGGCGTCCCCGTTGGGGACCGTGCTGTCGACCGATGTCCCGATCGCCTGCTCTGCGCTGGTCATGCCGGACCTCTCCTCCGATGAAGCTGACGTTCGCGTCAGCTTACCCCGAAGGAGAGGCCGGTCGACGGGGTGTCAGTCCGCGATCGTGAGCTTCACGATCTTCGCGTCCTCCTTGGGACGGTCCTGGCGGTCCGTCGGGAGGCGCTCGATCTGGTCGACGACGCCGAGGCCGCCCGTGACCTCGCCGAAGACCGTGTGCTTGCCGTCGAGCCACGGAGCGGCGCCCGTGGTGACGATGAAGAACTGGGAGCCGTTCGTGTTCGGCCCGGAGTTCGCCATCGCGAGCGCGCCGCGGACGACCTTGTGCTCGTTGAACTCGTCCTCGAAGGAGTAGCCCGGACCACCCGTGCCGGTGCCGAGCGGGCAGCCGCCCTGGATCATGAAGTCGCGGATGATGCGGTGGAACGTCAGCCCGTCGTAGAAGCCGTCGGCGGCGAGCTTCTTGAAGTTCTCGACGGTCTTGGGGGCATCAGCGTCGAAGAGCTCGATCGTGATGTCGCCCTGCGTGGTGCTCATCGTGGCCGTGGACACGGCGGGGTCCTTTCGGAGGGGAACGAACCCGGCAGGCTAGCCGTGCGGCCGCCCGCCGCCCCGCGGCCGACCTAGCCGAGGACGTCGAGCTCGGAGAGCACGACCCGCGGGCCGGCCTTGGGCGGCGCGGTGAACCAGAGCACGACGTAGCGGTACTTGGCGCCGCCCTTGGGCAGCACGATGCGCTCCGTGCCGGAGACGTCGCTGCGCGAGGCCGGGTGGTCCCAGCGCGTGTCGAGGATGTCGGGCGGGAGCGTGGAGCTGTCCGTCGCGTAGACCTCCACGCGGCCGCCGGGGGTCTTCGTCGTGACCTCGACGCCCTTGACCTGCTTGGCGGCCTCGAGGTCGATCACGACGCCGACCTGGAGCTCCTTGCCGTCGTCCGGGGCGCCGACCGCGAACGAGGTGCCCTTGTCGCCGTCGTAGGCGTCGGCGGGGTCGCCGGGCTCCGTGGCGCGCCTGTACGGGTCGTAGACCGCGACGGCGTCCGCGCCGAGCTCGAGCGGCTCGAGCTTCGTGTCGGCCGGGGTCGCGTCCCCGTCGGCGCTCGTGCCGGCGCCGCGGCTGCCCGCGGCGGTCGAGCCGCTCCCGGTGCCGGAGGAGGACGACGAGCCGGAGGACGAGGAGTCCGTGGACGGTGTCGTGGTGGGCGTCGGGATCTGCGCCGCGGCGCTCGTCCTCGGCACGATCGGCGTGACCTTCGGCGCGACGGGGAGCTTCGTGGCCGGCGTCTTCACCGCGGGGGCCTCGACGGGCGGCGCGGGGACGACGGGAGCCGGCGGCGCCGCGACGACGGGCGGCGCCTGCGGGATC
>JAOPZO010000333.1 GCA_025964065.1 Solirubrobacterales bacterium
GACGCGGGCGACCGCATCTTCGGCACGGAATGAGCGCCCCGACCGCCGTCCTCTTCGACCTCGACGGGACCCTGGTGGACTCGCGGCCGGGGATCGTCGCCGCGCTCAACGCCACCCTCGCCGCCCACGGCGAGCCCGAGCTGCCCGAGGCCGAGCTCGTCCCCCGCATCGGCCCGCCCATCCAGGAGACGTGGGCGGAGCTGCTCCGGAAGCCCGAGGCGGAGGTCCAGGGGGTCGTCGCGGATTACCGCGAGCGCTACGCGACGCTCATGCTCGACGGCACGCGCACCTACCCCGGGGTGGAGAAGCTCCTCGCGACGCTCCACGGCCAGGGGCAGCTCATGGCGGTGGCGACCTCGAAGGCGCAGCCGCTCGCCGTGCAGCTGCTGGAGCACCTCGGCCTCGACGGGTGGTTCGCCGCCATCCGCGGGCCCGTGCCGCCCTCCCAGGAGGAGAAGGCCGGGACCGTCGCACGGGCGCTCGAGGCGCTCGGGCTCACCACGGGCGCGGGCGCCGTGCTCGTCGGGGACCGCCACCACGACGTCACGGGCGGCCACGCCCACGGCCTCGCGGTGATCGGCGCGGGCTGGGGGTACGGGACCCACGCCGAGCTCGCCGACGCGGGCGCGGAGGCCGTCGCGGCCGAGCCCCTCGGGGTGCTTCCGCTCCTCCCGGGCCTGCGCGCCTAGTCGTCGTCCTCGGCGGCGCGCCGCGCGAGGTACAGCTCGGTCGGCTCCGTGAAGCCCTTGAGCCGCACCTCGCCGATGCGCTCGAACTCGAGGTGGTGGCCGCTCAGGTCCACGAGCGGGCGCGTGACGACGACCTCCCCGCCCGCGGAGCGCGCCGCGACGCGCGCGGCGAGGTTCACCTCGCGCCCGTAGTAGTCCCCGTCGCGGTAGAGCGTCTCGCCGTAGTGCACCCCGATGCGCGGCAGCGGGCGCTCCGGGTGGAGGACCTGGAAGCCGACGGCCCAGTCGACGAGGCCGGCCGCGTCCGAGCCGACGACCATGACCTCGTCGCCGATCGTCTTGATGACGCGCGCGTCGTCCGGCAGCGTCGACTCGACGGCCTCGACGAAGCGCTCGACCGCGCCCACGGCCTCCTCCTCGCCCTGCTCCTCGGTGAGCCGCGTGTAGCCCGCGAGGTCGGCGAACGCGATCGCGACCCGCAGCCGGCCCAGGTCGAGCGGGGTCCCGTCGGCGTCGCTCTCCATGTGCCCGATGACGTCCTGCTCGACGAAGTGGTGCAGGTAGCGCTGGTGGACGTGGTCCATGATCGGCGAGGCGAGCGGCATGAGCTCGCGCGCGAGCCCCTCCATCTGCTCCGCGATCTCGACCCCCGGCATCCCCTCGCGCATGAGCGGCTCGTGGACGTAGAGGTGGAAGAGGCGTACCTCGGCGTCCGCGATCTGCGCGAGCGCCTGCCCGTAGACCCGGCAGAGCTGGAGGAACGCGATGAGCGGCAGCCCGGCGGCGAGCGTCGCGGCCCCGTAGCGCAGGAACTGCAGGTCGTCCTCGGAGATCCGCTCGAGCCCCTGGGTGCTGAAGCCCATCGCGGCGTAGATGCGGGTGATGAGCGCGGGCTCGAGGCCCGTCTCCTTCGCGGCCTCCTTCAGGGTCCGCTCCCCCGAGGTGCCGGGCAGCAGGTCCTCGACGTAGCCGAAGGCCAGCCGGCCCTCCAGCGTCGCGGTCCGGATCTGCTCGATGGAGTGCCCGCGGTCACGCAGGCGGGCCACGATCCGCGCGTGGGCGGCCTCCGCCGGCGACCAGGCCGAGCCGTCCGCCCCCGGGACGAGGCCGGTCTTGACCCAGCGCCGCAGGGTCGTGGGCGTGACGCCCACGCGCGCGGCGACCTCCTGGGTGGTGAACGTCCGGGGCATCCTGCCTCAGGCCTCCAGGTGCGGGTACTCACGGGCGACGAGCTCCGCGTAGCGGGCGAAGACGGGCTTCGTGATCGGGAGGAGCTCGAGCGCGGCGGAGACGTCGCCGCTCGTCCGGATGCTGCGGCGGGCGATCGCCATCGCGATGTTCTCCTTGCCCTGGAAGTAGCGGTTCGCCGTCTCGGAGGACATCGCCATCGTCACCCGCGGCGACCACGGCACGTCGTCGGACCACTCCCAGTGCAGGTTGCCGGGCTCGTCGCCGTGCGTGGCCCGGACGTTCACCACGAGGTCGACGTCGGCGAACGCGAACCGCTGCGGCACGTCCGCCTCGCGGAGCCGCGGCCCCATCTCCTCGTCCGAGCTCATCATCCCGAAGATGCGGTCCATGACCGCCCGGAACTCCTCGGGGGAGGCGAAGGCCATCAGCTGAACGCCCCGGAGCGCTCGATGAGCTGCTCGTGGACGAGGCGCTGGACGCGGCCCCGCACCTCCTCGGCGAGCTCGAGGACCGCCGCGCGGTCCCCGGCCGCGGCGACCCCGAGGCAGGACGGGTCGATCGCCGGGCCGAACGCGATCCGCCACTTCGACGGCAGCGGCACGATCCCGAGCGGGCCGAGCCACGGGAAGGTCGGGGTGATCGGCAGCCCGGGGAGCCGCGTGACCCGCGCGAGCAGCCGGAGGTCCCCGAGCCGCGGATGCGCCTCCTCGCTGCCGACGATGCCGCACGGGACGATGGGGACCCCCGCCCGGATCGCGGTCGCCGCGAAGCCGCCGCGGCCGAAGCGCTGCAGGACGTAGCGGTCCCTGTACGGCTTGACCGCGCCGCGCGACCCCTCCGGGAAGGAGAGGACCGCGTGCCCCTCCCGCAGGAGCCGCAGTGCGTTGGGCTGCCCGGCGGGCACGCCACCGAGCTTCCGGGTGCCCACGCCGAGCCACGGCACGCCGAAGGCCTCGTCCCCCGCCAGGAACCGCGCGCGCCGGAGCGCCAGGCGCCCGTCGGCGACCGCGGGGTCCGCCGCCCAGGCGCGCCGCAGGGTCGTGGCGACCATCGCC
>JAOPZO010000380.1 GCA_025964065.1 Solirubrobacterales bacterium
GTCACGAGCACGTCGCCCACGCCGCCGTCGACCATGGCGTGCGCCTCGCCCAGCGTCGCGGCCGCGATCCCGACGGCGCCCGCGGCGAGCTGCTGCTTCGCGAGGGCCACCGACTTGTGGCCCTTCACGTGGGGCCGCAGCGCGACGCCCGCCCGGGCGCACCCCTCGGCCATCCGCACGAGGTTCGCCTCGAGCGCGTCCGGATCGAGCAGCAGCGCCGGGGTGGCGAGCACGCGGGCGCTCAGCGGCCCAGCGTGCGCACGAAGAGCCGCGAGCGCCCCGGCACGTCGCCGAGCATCCGCCGCACCTCGGAGAGCCCGGCGCGCAGCTCCGCGTCGCCGACGTCCACGGGCCGCAGCGAGTCCTGCAGCTCCGCGAGCCGCCCGTCGGCCTGCGCGGCCGCGCTTCCCGCGCGGTCGAGGAACCCGCGCACGCCCTGCGACGGGTGCCCGGGCGTCGCCGGCGCCACATCCCGCACGGTCCGGCCGTGGCGCTCCGCGAAGCCCGCGGCCGTCCGCTTGAGCCGCCCCGACGCGAGCTGCACCGGCTTGAAGAGCTCGCCCTCGAGGCGGTCGGCGGTCGGATCGTCGAGCAGCTCGTAGGCCTCCCCGAGGTCGGCGAGCGCGACGGCGAGGTCGTCGAGCGCGATCGCGACCTCGTCGAGCATCTCCTGCTGCGCCTCGGCGGTGCTGTAGGCCATGTCGGGAGGGTACGCCGCCGCGACGTGCGGCTCGATCCGGACCACGATCGACTTCGACGTCGGCGTGCCGCTGGCCTCGCCGACCGGGTCGAGCGGGACGAGCGCGTTCCTCTCGGGGTGGTACGTGGCCGCGCAAGCCGGGCAGTCGTAGCCGTCGTGCTGGTTGAGCCGTGCGAGCGTGCGTGCGGTGCGCAGCGGCCCGATCTCCTGCAGGGAGCGCCTCATCGCGTTGGTGACCGCCGGCACGCCCGCGGCGTGGTCCTCGGGTGGCCCGATGCGCAGCGCCGCGTCCTCGTCCCGCTTCGGCTCGTGCATGTGCCCCCGACCAGCCCGCTAGCGCGGCGGCGCGCCGTCCGGGCAAGATGGACCCCATGCCCGCCCGCCGCCTCCTCTCGTTGCCCGAGGTCGCCGACCACCTGCAGGTGACGCCCGAGTGGCTGCGCGACGCCGTCGCCTCCGACGGCTTCCCGTGCGCGGTCGACGCGGGCGAGGACGCGCTCTTCGACCTCGAGGCGGTCCGGGCGTGGCTGCGCCGCCCGGACCCGTTCGGCGACGAGACCTAGTCGCGGGCGGGCACCCAGCCCGCCGGGAGCGCCCCCGCCGGGACCAGCCCGGGGTAGTCCGGGAAGAGCCGCAGCGCGAGCGCGGTGCCCGGGCGGCCGTCCATCAGCCCGTGCAGGTCCCCGACGGTGTGGAGCACCCGCAGCGTGGCCCCGATCTCGAAGTCCGCCGCGTTCGGCTGCTCCCCGCCGAGCACGCCCTCGGCGAGGAACGCGTCGACCCGGTCGAGCTTCGCGGGCAGCCCCGCCAGGTCCTCGGCGACCCGCACCGCGGTGATCCCGTGGTACTTCCAGGAGGCGCGGACGTAGCGGATCGCGAAGTCCGTGCCGGGCGGGTCCAGCGGCGGAGCGCCGCCGAAGGTCCCCAGCGCCTCGGGCCGGAAGTGCATCGCGCACCACGTCAGCCGCCGGCCCAGCGGCTGCAGGTGCTCGTCGCCCCAGGCGGCCGCCTCGCGGATCGCCGCGTCGGGAAGGAGCGGCGCGTCGGGCGCGAGCTCGTCGAGCCGCGCGTAGATCGCCCGGGACCCGTGCACGGGCTCGCCGTCGACGAGCAGCCCGGGAACCGTCGTGTTCCCCTCGCCGTAGGTCGCCGCCATCACCTCGGGGTGCTTCCCCGGCACGAGCGCGACCCGCTCGTAGTCGAGGCCCTTCAGCCGCAGCGCGGCCTCGACGGCCATGCAGGGGTGGGAGGGCGGGAGGACGTGCAGCGTGAGGGCGGGCGGCATGCCCGCAACGCTACCTCCGGCTCAGACCAGCACGGGCTCCCGCGGCGCTGCGGGGGCCGGCGCGGGCGGAGCGGGCGCGGCCGCCGCGACGGGCTTCGGGGCACCGCCGGGGAAGGAGAGCCGCAGGATCTTCCTGGCGACGGAGCGGTACTGCCGCCCGAGCCGGCCCGAGTGGTAGGGCAGGCCGTAGCGCTCGCAGATCTCCCGCACCCGCGGCGCGATCGTCGCGTAGCGGGAGCTCGGCAGGTCCGGGAAGAGGTGATGCTCGATCTGGAACGAGAGGTTCCCGGTCATGAGGTGGAAGAGCGGCGTGCCGTCGAGGTTGCAGGAGCCCGAGAGCTGGCGGACGTACCAGTCGCCGCGCGTCTCGCTCTCGTACTGCTCCTCGCTGAAGGTCTCGGCCGGCTCGGGGATGTGGCCCATGAAGACGACGGTGTGCACCCACACGTTCCGCACGACGTTCGCGACGAGGTTCGCCGCGACGGCGTTGCCGTAGCCCTTCGGGCCGGCGAGCGCCGGGAACAGCGCGAAGTCCTTGCCGAGCTGCGTGAGCCCCTTGTCGACGAACGCGCGGATCTCCTTGCGCGCCTGCTCCTTGGTCTTCTCGCCGCGCTTGACCGCGTCGAGCTCCATGTCGTAGAGCGCGATGCCCCATTCGAACGTCAGGGCCATCAGCAGCCCGTAGAGCGGCTGCGCCAGGTACACGGGGTGCCACTCCTGCGCGGGGTCGACGCGCATCGCGGAGTAGCCGAGGTCGCGGTCCTTGCCGACGACGTTCGTGTACGTGTGGTGCTGGAAGTTGTGGCTGTGCTGCCAGGACTTCGCGGTCGAGGCGGCGTCCCACTCCCAGGTCGTGGAGTGGATGGCCGGGTCGCGCATCCAGTCCCACTGGCCGTGCATGATGTTGTGCCCGAGCTCCATGTTCTCGATGACCTTCGAGAGCGTGAGCGCGACCGTCCCCGCAGCGAGCGCGGGCTTCCAGCGCGCGCCGAGCAGGAGCGCCCGGCCGGCCAGCTCGAGCTGGCGCTGGCGCTTGATGACCGTGCGCACGTAGGCCGCGTCCTCCGCGCCGAGGTCCGCGCGCACCTCCGCGTGGAGCGCGTCGAGCTCCGCCGCGAGCGCCGCCCGCGCGTCCTGGTCGAGGTGGGCCGTGGACACGGGGATCGACATCGCGCTCGCACGGTAGCCGCACCGGCGCGCCGGAAGCCGCCAGGTTGGACGAGGTGTCCGACCCCGACACCTCGGACCGGAGACTCGACAGACCACTTGACACTGTGTCAGAATACGCGCCGTGTCCACCACCGAAGAGCCCCCCGTCGACGAGCTGCGCGTGCTCGACCCCGAGCACTGGACCGACGGTCCGCCGCTCGGCGTATTCAAGCGCCTGCGCTCCGAGTGCCCCGTCCACTGGAGCTCCGGCATCAGCGAGCATCCCGACGAGCCGGGCTTCTGGTCCGTCACGAAGACCGAGCACATCGCCGCCGTCTCCAAGGACTGGCGCACGTACTCCTCCGAGCGCGGCGGCATGCTCGCGATGCCCTCGCACTTCTTCCCGCTCGAGATCCAGAACGCGATGTTCATCGGGATGGACCCGCCGAAGCACGACCGGCTCAAGGCGCTCTTCCAGCGCGGGTTCACCCCCAAGCGCACCGCGGAGCACGAGGACGCGATCCGCGCGATCGTGCGCGGGGTCCTCGACGGCCTGGGCGACCGCGAGACGTGCGATCTCGTCACGGACATCGCCCAGCCGTGCGTCGCCCGGGTCATCGGCTCGTTCATGGGGACCCCGCCCGAGGACGACGCGGCGTGGGCCCGGGTCATCAACGCGATCGTCAGCGCGGACGATCCCGAGGTGAACCCGGAGGGCCCCGCGGCCGTCATGGAGCGCGACATCCCCGAGGTCGTCCGGCGCTGCCAGGCGCTCATCGCGGAGCGGATCGCCGAGCCGAAGGACGACCTCACGACGGTGCTCGTGCAGGCCGAGGTGGACGGCGAGCGCCTCACGGAGCACGAGATCGTCATGGGCTTCCTGCTGCTGATGACGGCCGGGCAGGACTCGACCAAGGGCGTCTTCTCCCAGGGGATGAGGGCGATCATGGAGGACCCGGAGCAGCGGCAGCTGCTGCTCGACGACCCGTCGCTGGCGGGCGACGCGGTCGAGGAGGCGCTCCGGATGTTCCCGGCGTTCGCGCACTTCCGCCGCACCGCGACGGCGGACGCCGAGCTCGGCGGGCAGCAGATCCGCGAGGGCGACAAGGTCGTGATGTGGTACCCGTCGGCCGGCCGCGAGGAGGGCGTCTACGAGGAGCCGGACCGCTTCGACCTGCGCCGCGGGGCCGAGCACATCGCGTTCGGCGCGGGCGGCCGCCACTTCTGCCTGGGGACCGCGCTCGCACGGCTGGAGCTGCGGATCATGGTCGAGGAGACGCTCGCGCGATTCCCGCAGATCGCGATCGACGGGACGCCGCGCGCCGCGCAGGCCGTGTTCGTGAATCAGCTCACGACGCTGCCCGTCCGCCTGCGCCCCTGAGGCGCGAGGTCGGGGCCGGCCCGGGGCGGGCCGGCCGGCAGGCGCTACAACTCCGGGGACATGACGTCGTCAACCACCGTCCCGCCCCCGTCCGACCGCAGCCGCTGGCTCGCCCTCTACACGCTGTGCGCCGGCGTGCTGATGATCGTGCTCGACGGCACCGTGGTGAACGTCGCGCTGCCGTCGATCCAGGACGACCTCGACTTCTCCTCGAGCGGCCTGGCCTGGGTCGTCAACGCGTACCTCATCGCGTTCGGCGGCTTCCTGCTGCTCTCGGGCCGCCTCGGCGACCTCATCGGCCAGCGCCGGATGTTCCTCCTCGGCATGGGCGTCTTCACCCTCGCCTCGTTGGCCTGCGCGCTCGCGCCGTCCCAGGAGGTCCTGATCGGCGCGCGCTTCGTGCAGGGCATCGGCGGCGCGCTGAACTCCGCGGTGGTCCTCGGCATGATCGTGACGATGTTCCCCGAGCCGCGGGAGCAGGGGAAGGCGCTCGGCGTCTTCGGCTTCGTCGCCTCCGCCGGCGGCTCGATCGGCCTGCTGCTCGGCGGCGTGCTCACCGACGCGGTCTCCTGGCACTGGATCTTCCTCATCAACGTCCCGCTCGGCGTCGCCGTCGCCTACGCCGCCACGAGGCTCGTCGAGGACAAGCCCGGCATCGGGATCGACCAGGGCGCCGACCTCCCAGGCGCGGCGATGCTCACGATCGGCCTGATGGTCGGCGTCTACGCGATCCTGAAGGTCGGCGAGCCCGACGCGAGCGCGACGCTCCCGAGCCTCCTCGGCCTCGCCTCGATCGTCCTGCTGACGCTCTTCGTCGTCCGCCAGGCCCGCATCGCCCAGCCGCTCATGCCGCTCCGCCTCTTCAAGTCGCGGAACGTCTCGGGCGCGAACGTCGTGCAGTCGTTCATGGTCGCCGGCATGTTCGGGATGTTCTTCCTCGGCGCGCTCTACCTGCAGCGCGTCCTGGGCTACTCCCCGCTCGAGGTCGGCTTCGCGTTCCTGCCGTCGACCCTCGTCATGGGGCTCATGTCGCTCAAGATCTCCGGGCCGGTCGTCCTGCGCTTCGGCGGGCGCAAGGTGCTCGTGCCGGCGCTCCTGTGCATCGGCGCGGGGCTGCTGCTCTTCGCCCGCACGCCGGTCGACGGCGATTACCTCGCCGACGTGCTCGCTCCCACCGTGCTCATCGCGCTCGGCGCGGGCCTCGGCTTCCCCGCGATCATGGGGCTCGCGATGTCCGGTGCCACTCCGAGCGACTCGGGCCTCGCGTCCGGCCTCGTCAACACGAGCACGCAGGTCGGGGGCGCGATCGGCCTCGCGGTCCTCGCGACGTTCGCGGCGCAGCGCACGGAGACGCTCCGGGCGGAGGGCGAGAGCGTCGCCGCCGCGCTCAACGGCGGGTACCACCTCGCCTACCTCATCGGCGCGGGCTTCGTGGTCGTCGGCGTGCTCGTCGCGCTCTTCGTCCTCGAGCCGGCCCCGGCCCCGGCGCCCGGTGCCCACGCTGCGGAGGACCCCGCGGTCCTCGAGCCCGTGTAGGCCGCGCGACCGCCCCGGGTGTCCGCCGCGGGGCGCCGGGTACCGGCTGCGACATGGCGGAGAAGCTGGCGCTGATCGTCGTCGACGTCCTCTCGGACTACGACCACCCGGATGCGGAGAAGCTCGTGGAGAGCGTCGAGGAGGTTCTCCCGCGGATCGTCGAGCTCGTCGACGACGCCCGCGCCCGCGACGTCCTGACGGTCTACGTCAACGACAACTTCTCGGACTGGACGCTCGACCGCGGCCGCCTGCTCGAGCGCGTGAGCGCGGGCCCGCACCGCCGGCTCGTCGAGCCGCTCGCGCCACGCGACGACGTCGCGTTCGTCCTGAAGGGCCGCCACTCGATCTTCTGGGAGACGCCGCTCGCGTTCATGCTGCGCGAGCACGGCATCGAGCGCCTCGTGCTGTGCGGCCAGGTGACGGAGCAGTGCATCCTCTACTCCGCCCTCGACGCCCACGTGCGCCAGTTCTCGGTGACGGTCGCGCAGGACGCGTGCGCCACGATCGACCCGGAGCTGGCCGAGGCGTCGCTCACGCTGATGGAGCGCAACATGCACGCCCGGATCGTGACGGCGGCCGAGGCGCTCGAGCCCGAGGGCGCCGTCGCGAGCTGAGCTCCGGCGCGCCGCGGGGCGCGCGTGAGCGACGATGTGCCCATGACCCGCAGGCGCCGCCTGGCGCTGACGACGCTCGCGACCGTGCTCGCGGTCCTCGGCCTCCTCGCGGGCTACGTGAAGCTCGAGCTCGCCGAGCCCGAGCCGTTCGCGGACCGCGGGGTCGCGGCGCTGCAGTCCGACGCGGTCCGGGCGGTCATCGCCGAGCAGGTCGCCGTGCAGCTCCTCGAGCGCCGCTCCCCCGACCTCATCGCCACGCGGCCGCTGGTGCTCACCGCGGTCGAGGCGGTGCTCGACACCGACAGCTTCGAGCGCGTCCTGCGCCGCGCGGCCCGCACCGCCCACGGCGTGCTCATCGGCGGCGGCAGCGACGTCACGATCGAGCTCTCCGAGCTGCGCGACGTCCTCGTCCCCGCGCTGCGGAGCGCCTCCCCCGCGCTGGCCCGGCAGGTGCCGACCGACCTGCGGACGGAGATCGCGGCGATCCGCGCCACGGACGTCGCCACCACGACGGTCAGGACCGCCCGGAGCGCGGACATCGCCGCGCTCCCGCTGCTCCTCGCCGCGCTCGCGCTCTTCGGGCTCGTGATGCGCACCGCGCGTGACCGGCGGCAGGCGGCGGGCGCCGCCGGCATCTCGCTGGCGGTCGGCGCCGCGGTCGGGGTCGTGCTCGTCGCGGCGCTCCGGGAGCAGGTCGTCTCCCACACGGGCCCGATCGGCGTCGTCGGCCAGGAGGACGTGCG
>JAOPZO010000404.1 GCA_025964065.1 Solirubrobacterales bacterium
CTGGCGCGGCGCCGCGCCGGCCCGGGTGGCCGGGCGGTCCCGGCGCCCCTACCATCGCGGACATGTCGCGCCTGATCCGCATGGACAACACCGGGCACACGACGCTCGCGGAGTGGACTGCGGACGACCCCGTGGCCGTCGAGGCGGCCATCGCCGCCTTCCGGGCCGAGCTCGACCGTGGCGCCTTCGGGATGGTCAGCACGGGCGAGGGCCACGCCGAGCAGGTCAAGGAGCTCCCGATCGGCGCCGGCCTCGTGATCATGCGCCGCCCGATCGCCGGGGGCTGAGCCCAGGGTGACCGCCTCGCAGGAGGCCCTCCCGGAGCTGGCAGGGGTCTCCTGGCGCCCACGAGCCGACGAGCCGCGCCTGCGGAAGCTCGGCGCGGGGTGGACCGCGACGACCGTCGCGCACGTCGTGCCGTTCGCCGGCGCCGGGGTCGTGCTCATGGCCGCGGAGCCGCTCGCGTTCCCCGTGACGCTCGCGAGCTTCGCGCACGCCTGGATCATCCCCGAGCTCTACGCGGCCCGAGGGGCGAACGTCGTCCGCCCCCGTCGCTTCGAGGCGACCCCGAAGGCCGACGCGGTCTCCGTCGGGCTGCTCGGCGACCTCGTCTCGCACGCGGCGCGCGAGCTGCACCGGGACACGGGCCTCGTGCTCGAGCGTGGGGCGCTCGGGACGTGGCTCGTGGGCCCCGCCGGGGCGCTGCTCGTGCGGCCGGGCGGCCGGCGGGTCAACTGCTACTGCGTCCGGGTGCCGGAGGAGGACCTCCCGGCCGGCGACCGCATCGCGCACCTGCTGCTCGCGCTGCGCTCGGACGAGTCGGGCTTCGCCACCCTGGCGAACTGCGCGTTCTCCGGGGCACGCTGGCGCGTGCGCCGGCGGCTGCCCAGGCCGATGCGGCACGCGCTCGATACGGCGGGAGGCCTCGCCCGCGGGTGACGCACGCCGCGGGTGACGCACGCCCTCGACCACGTGTCGAGGCAGGGCCGAGAACACGGGACCGGCCGGACATGGGCACGGGGGGCGCGCTCCTCCACCATGCGGTCCATGTCCGCCACCGACGCCGCCCGCCTCCTGCTCTTCGCCGACGCGCCCCGCGCCTCGGGTTCGAGCACCCCCACGAGGATCCGCCGCTACCGCCTCGCCCGGCTGCAGCTCGATGCTGCCCGCCGGTCCGAGAACGAGCCGCGTTACGCCTACCTCAAGCGGTCCTACGACTGAGGGCCCGCGCTGAGGTCGGCTTGAGGCCCCGGGGCTAGCATCCCGGGCATGCCCGACACCGAGACCTCACGCTCCAGCACCCTGCTCCGCCGTCTGGTGGCGCTCGTGGTCCTGGTCGTCGCGGCCTACGTCCTCTTCAAGGTCGTCCTGAACATCCTCTCGGGGATCTTCTTCGCGGTGGTCGTGATCGCCGCGCTCTTCGCCGTCGTCTGGGCGTACCGCACGCTCAAGCGCCGGTGATCTACCTCACCCTCTGCCTCGTCTTCGGCGTGGCCACCGCGCTCGTGGCCCGCGCGAAGGGGAGCTCCTGGTTCCTGTGGGGCCTCATCGGCGCGATCTTCCCCGTGCTGGGGCTCGCCGGGGTGCTGCTGTTCCGCCGGGAGGACGAGGAGCTCCGGCGCACGTGCCCGAACTGCGGCAAGGTCTGCATGCTCTACGACGCGCTGTGCACCCGCTGCGGCGTGGAGCTCGACTTCCCGGAGGTCGCGATCGAGTCCGCCGCGGACGCCGGGCGCAGGCAGCGGCCCGCCGCGTAGCGCAACACACCGCCTGAGCTACCATCGGCGGTCGGGCGCGCGGACGTGCGCCCCTTGAGCCCACGCGAGAGCGCGAGAGGAGGTCGAAGGTCAATGCGAGCAGTCGATGCCGTGCTGGAGTGCCTGAAGGCGGAGGGTGTCGACGTCGTATTCGGCTACCCGGGCGGGGCCAACATCCCCACCTACGACGCGCTCTACGACTCCGGGATCCGCCACATCCTCGTCCGCCACGAGGCCGGCGGCGGCCACGCGGCCGAGGGGTACGCGAAGGCGACGGGCAAGGTCGGCGTCGCGTTCGGCACGAGTGGCCCGGGCGCGACGAACCTCGTCACGCCGATCATGGACGCGATGATGGACTCGGTCCCCGTGGTCTTCATCACGGGCCAGGTCCGCACGGACCTCCTCGGGACGGACGGCTTCCAGGAGGCCGACGTCATCGGCATCACGATGCCGGCCGTGAAGCACTCGATCATGATCCAGCACCCGAACGAGATCCCGCGGGCGCTGCACGAGGCCTTCCATATCGCCCGCACGGGCCGTCCGGGTCCCGTCGTCCTCGACATCCCGACGGATCTGTCCAAGGCGGACATCGACTACGTGCCGATCACCGACGTGCGCCTCCCGGGCTACCAGCCCACGACGGAGGGCAACGTCAAGCAGATCCGCCAGGCCGCGAAGGCGCTGGCGGCCGCGCGTCGCCCGGTGATCTACGCCGGCGGCGGGGTCATCCTCGGCAACGCGAGCGAGGAGCTCGTCGCGTTCTGCCGCGCGGACCGCTTCCCGGTCACCACGACCCTGAACGGGCTCGGCGGCTTCCCGGCCCCCGACCCGCAGTGGCTCGGGATGCTCGGGATGCACGGCACGCGCACGGCGAACTACGCGATGGACGAGGCCGACCTCATCTGCTGCATCGGCGCGCGCTTCGACGACCGCATCACCGGCAAGCTGTCCGAGTTCGCCCCGCGGGCGAAATTCATCCACATCGACGTCGACCCGGCGGAGATCTCGAAGAACGTGCCCGCGCACATCCCGATCGTCGGCGACTGCAAGGGCATCCTCGCGAAGCTCAAGGCGGAGTACGACGAGCTCGGCGCGGACCCCGCGCGGCTCTCGGACTGGTGGCAGCGCATCGAGGGCTGGCAGGGCAAGCACCCGCTCGCCTACGAGGACTCCCACGACGAGGAGATCAAGCCCCAGCGGTTGATCGAGGCCGTGTACGAGGCCACGGGCGGCGACGCGATCATCACGACCGACGTCGGCCAGCATCAGATGTGGGCGGCGCAGTACTACCACTACAAGTTCCCGCGCCAGTGGATCTCCTCCGGCGGCCTCGGGACCATGGGCTTCGGCCTTCCCGCCGCGATGGGCGCGGCGATCGGGTGCCCGGAGAAGACCGTGGTCTGCATCACGGGCGACGGGTCGATCCAGATGAACGCGCAGGAGTTCGCGACCTGCGCCCAGGAGGGGATCCCGGTCAAGGTGATCATCTCCAACAACGGCTACCTCGGCATGGTGCGCCAGTGGCAGGAGCTGTTCTGGGACAAGCGGTACTCGAGCGTCGACATGGGGGAGTTCCCCGATTTCGTCAAGCTCGCCGACGCCTACGGCTGCACGGGCGTGCGGCTCACGAACAAGGGGACGCTGGTGGACGACCTGAAGGCCGCGATCGCGACTCCCGGCCCCGTGGTGGTGGACGTCCGCGTCACCCGCGAGGAGAACACGTACCCGATGATCGTGCCCGGCGAAGCCGCGCGCGACATGGTGGGCTGAGCCATGGGTGAGCCCGGAGTGAAGGAAGTCCTGTCCCTCGAGGACCTCGAGGCGGCGGGATCGGTCAAGAGCGGCCGCAAGCACATCCTGTCGATCCTGGTGGAGAACAAGCCGGGGGTGCTCACGCGCGTCACGAGCCTCTTCGCGCGGCGCGGCTTCAACATCGACACGCTCTCCGTCGGCCCGACGGACGACGACCACATCTCGCGGATCACGATCACCCTCGACGGGGCGAACCACCCCATCGACCAGGTGACCAAGCAGCTGCACAAGCTCGTCAACGTCCTGAAGATCCGCGACCTCGAGCCGACCGGCGCGGTCTCGCGCGAGCTCGCGATGTTCAAGGTGGCGGCGGACGGTGCGCAGCGCGCCGAGGTCATGCAGCTCTGCGAGATCTTCCGCGCGAAGGTCATCGACGTCACGAAGCGCTCCATCGTCGTCGAGGTCACCGGCACGGTGGACAAGATCGAGGCCTTCGAGCGCAACGTGCGCCCGTTCGGGCTCATCGAGATGATGCGGACGGGCGAGATCGCGATCGCCCGCGGCCGCGGCGAGACCTGAGGCGGTGCGGGACGGGCTCCCCGGCGGTCGCCGGGAGCCCGCCGCCCGTACCCTGCCTGAGCGTCCATGTCGACCCTGATCGCCGCCAGACCGCCGTTCGCCCTGCACCCCGCCGACCGCGCGCGGCTGCACGGGCACCTCGAGGCGGCGATCCGCCGGGCGCGCACGAGCCGGACGGGGACCGCGCTCGCCGCGGTGACGGTCGCGCTCGACCCGCGCACGGACCCGACCGCCGTCGTCGTCGCCTCCCGCCGCGGCGGGGAGCCGTGGTTCGTCCTCGAGCAGCCCGACCGCGAGCGCTCGGCGCTCGCGACGCTCGGGTGCGTGCAGGCGCTCGAGGCCTACGGGCCCGACCGCTTCCGCGCCGTCGCCGCCCGCTGGCGGCGCCTGGCCTCCGAGGCGTGCTGCGACGCGGACGACGACCGCCACCGCCCGCGCGGCTCCGGCCCGGTCGCCGTCGGCGGGTTCGCCTTCGCGCCCGAGGGCGGCCACGCGCCGCACTGGAACGGCTTCGCGCCCGCGTCGCTCCACGTGCCGGAGATCGCGATCGCCCGGCGCGGCGACGACGTGCGGATGACGGTCCACGCGCTCGCGCGGCCCCGGGACACCGCCGACGCGCTCCTCGCGGCGCTCGAGGACCGCTGCGACGGGCTCCGGCTCGCGGCGCTTCCGCTGCTCGACCCCGATCCCGTCGGGCGCGTGCGCGTGGCGAGCGCGATGCCGCCCGAGCACTACGAGGGCGCGGTGGCGCGCGCCGTGGAGCGGATCAAGGCCGGCGAACTCGACAAGGTCGTCCTCGCCCGCGAGGTGCAGGTGCACCTCGGGCGCGAGCGCGAGCACGACGTCGGCGCCGTGCTCGGGGTCCTGCGCGAGGCGTTCCCCTCCTGCTACGTCTTCGCCGTGGGCCGCGGGAACGCGACGTTCCTCGCCGCGAGCCCCGAGCTCCTCGTCCGCCGCGACGGGCTGCGCGCCGGGACCCTCGCGCTCGCGGGCTCCACCCGGCGCTCCGCCGACCCGGCCGTGGACGATCACCTCGGCGAGCAGCTCCTGCGCTCCGAGAAGGATCGCGGCGAGCAGGAGATCGTCACCCGTCGCATCCAGCGGGCGCTCGAGCCCATCGCGCTCTGGGTCACCGCAGCGGACGAGCCGCAGGTCGTGAAGATGGCGAACATCCAGCACCTCGCGACGCCGATCCGCGCGCAGCTCGCCGAGCGCGTGCCGGCGGTCGAGCTCGCCGGGCGCCTGCACCCGACGCCGGCCGTGGGCGGGGAGCCGTGGGGCGTGGCCGGGCCGCTCATCCCGGCGCTCGAGGGGCTCGACCGCGGCTGGTACGCGGGGCCCGTGGGCTGGACGGACCTGAACGAGGACGGCGAGTTCTGCGTGGCGCTGCGGTGCGCGCTCGTCGAGGGCTCGGTGGCGCGCTGCTACGCCGGGGTGGGCGTCGTGCGCGACTCGGACCCGCCGGCGGAGCTCGCGGAAACCGAGACGAAGCTCCAGGCGCTCCTGCCGGTCCTGGCGCTCTAGCGCCGCTCCGGCCCTAGCCCTTCCGCCAGACCTCGACGACGTCCGCGACCGTCGCGGAGCGGTACGTGATCCCGCGCTGCAGCGGGCGGATGACGAGGTCGAAGCGGGTCGAGTCGCGCTGGTGGAGCTCCTCGACGAGCGCATGAAAGCGGCGGCCCTTGCGGTCGACCTCGACGATGTCGCCCGGGGCGAGCTGCTTCGAGGAGCGGCGGACGACCTTCTCGGGTGCCTCGGGCGCGGGCCCGACGTCGAAGAGCGTGTCCACGGCCGGAACGCTACGGCGTGCGCCGGACGCCCGAGAGGGCGGCCTCGACGTCGCTCCACACCTGGCGGTGCAGGCGGACGTTGTGCTTGCGGTCGGTGTGGACGTGCACGAGCGTCACGCCGTCGCTCGCGAGGCCCGCGTCGAGCGCGGTGCGGAACTCGGTGACGGTCGTGGCCGGGAGGTAGCGCAGGCCGAAGGCGACCGCGACCTCCGCGAAGTCGAGGCCGGTCGGGGTCGCGACGTGGACCTCGTAGGCGTCCTTGGGCCGGGTCCTCGCGACGGGCAGGAAGTCGAAGATGCCGCCGCCCTCGTTGTCGATGAGGACGAGCGTGAGCGGGAGCCGGAGGCGGCGGGCGCTGACGAGCGCACCGACGTCGTAGGCGAGGGCGACGTCGCCGATGAGCGCGACGACGGGGCCGGGGGAGCCGGCGGCGACGCCGAACGCGGTGGAGACGACGCCGTCGATGCCGTTCGCGCCGCGGTTCGCGAGGACGCGCGGAGGGTCCTCGCGGGCGGGGAAGAACGTCTCCACGTCCCGGATCGGCATGGAGGCGCTGACGACGAGGGTCGCCTCGGCCGGCAGGCTGCGGCCGAGCTCGCGGGAGACGCGGGGCTCGGAGAGCGGCTCGCCGAGGGTGGCGTCGAGGGCCGCGGCGGCGAGGTGGTCGGCGTGCAGCCAGCCGCTGAGGTAGGGCGGGGGCACGGGCGGACCGGGGGCGAGGCGCTCGGCGAGCGCGTGCAGGACGGTTGCGGGCTCGACGGCGAGCGAGAGATCGAGGGTCGCGGCGGGGTCCTGCCAGGCGCCCTCGGGGTCCAGCGCGACCTGGATGGCGTCGGCGCCCGCGAGCCACTCGCGCAGCGGCTTCCCCGTGGGGACGTCGCCGACGCGGAGGACGACGTCGGGGCGGGTCGCCGCGGCGAGCGCG